>NZ_CM008792.1:0-31664 GCF_002774925.1 Candidatus Hodgkinia cicadicola | reverse complement strand
TTAATTACATCATCAGATATTGGCATGTCGTAATCAATACCATGTTGTTTGTGTGTTTGAACGGCTATCATGAAATCTGAACTTGTTATTACCTGTAATAAACTACCCACTTACAACAACAAAACATACACAACGTTGTGATCTGTTCGTGTTAATTATGGATTGGCTAATTACAGACCAACTTCAATCCTTGGTTAATTCAACCATATTTAAGCATAAATTGTATTAAACTTTTCAATAATGTACTCATATCAAACTTGTTATTACTACAATTCGAATAATAAACATGTGTAATTGATATAACAATACCAAACATCCTGTTTCAAGTAATCTTAACCTGATTCTAACAAACAACGATTATGAACCAACATCCGTTAAAGATCAGGTCGTTTGATCCAATTTTGTTGTTAGTGATCGGTGTAAGTATTACAAAAAACATATAACATATTATATGTAGTTTCCGTTAATCCATCGTTGAATATCCTTGATGGCTAACTACCGATCATCAGAATAACGTTTTCGTTGTGTCTTATTCATTATGAAACCTGTACCAACCAATGGTAATTTACCTAATATAATTCTATCCTTTATATCAGTTATTTTATAGTCATTACCAGATATTATAGCTTTGAGAATAGCTTTGATGGAACCTTGGAATGAAACTGCTGATAGTATTGAGTTCATGTTCGTACAACATTCGGTCACCCCAACTATCTTCCTTCTGCCAGCTGCAACTTTTCCAGCTAATGTATCCACATATCGATTAATTCTAGCAAAATCCTGTCAATCATAGTGCTTATTAACACTTAAGGTAGAATTACCTGAATCAGATATGCTTATAATGTTCATCATCTGCCTTAAAATCATCTCAATATGTTTACCATTAACATTTATCCCCTGTTGTTTATAAATCTCTTGAACTGTTCCAACAAAATAATTATAAAAGTTGTTAAAACCATACGTTTCGGCATAATTCAATAGATCGTTTTCACCGGGTATTACAACTCTACCTTGTTTCATTTTTTCGTTGTTACCAACAAGTGGTTTAATATATACATCAGAGAATACCAATGGCCATTCATCCATCCTCACTGGATCAATAACAAACGTTTTATCACCGTTTCCATCTGTGTTATATCTCATAACACTATCAGTACCACATATAACAGCGGCATTATCTTCTGCAATACTATTATCAAACAACCTCGATAACCTTTCAAAACCTTCGACCAACGTTGGCTTACTATCATCCCCACAACAAACCACCACCTCAAAGAGTATATCAAATATGTTTACATCTGAACCAGGTTTAACGAGACAATAAACTTTATCTCAAACAGATGGACAACATAATTTTATATGTGTTCCGGTGTTCAAACAAACAAGTGGAATTTTGTTGTTTAATAGTTTTGTTTTAATACTTCTTTTAACCAAATTAGAAGGATGGTTACAAGATTTGCTTAGGTTTAATCCATATTTTAAATCTTCAAAGGTTATAATACCGTTAGTTAAAACCAGGATGTTGTTTGATCCGATGGAATTGAAACATAAAACTTCACCGATGTTAACATTTTTGCCATTGTTAACCAACAAACAAGTACCTCGAGATAATTTATAACTTCAGATTTTATGGGTGTTTCGAAGAATGGACAAAATGCACTTGGAAGTGCTTACAATTATATCACAATTGTGTGAACAAACACATGAAAGATGTTCGATTTTAACAACACCTGATAATGGTGACAATAAACAACCTCCGAAATTTTGTGAGTGTTTGTTGTGTTCAGTTTCAGTTAATCCATGAAAGGTTCTCAACGTTAGTTGTGTTCCGGGTTCACCAATTGATTGAGCTGCTAAAACACCAACAGACTCACCGTATTGAACCATATTTCCACTGCTTAATGCTGTCCCATAACAGAGTTTACAAACACCGGATTTTGCTTGGCATGTCAACGGAGATCTAATTCACAATTGATTACCACAACAAGTTAATATCTCACTTATGTTTGTAGTAGTAATTAACTCATTTCTTCTTGCTATTATTCTTCCATTTGAAAGTATATTCTTTACTAAATATCTACCAATTAATCTGTTCTTAATAAATTCTAAATCAATAACAGGATCAACACACAAGCCATCCTTAGTAAAACAATCTGCCTCATCTATCACTCATTCCCTTGTTGATTCAACGAGTTTTCTTGTGAGATAACCGGAGCTTGCGGTTTTCAACACAGTATCCATTAATCCCCTTCTAGATGAATATGTACAACAGAAAAATTGGATTAAACTCAAACCTTCGTTATACGAATTCAAAATTGGTATCCTACTTCGTTGGCCATTGAAGTCAATGACATATCCTCTTGAACCAAGCAGCTGTTGTGTTTGTGATAATGTACTTCTTGCACCTGAATTAACAATCGTCTGTATCGATGTTTGGTTCAAACTGTTGCCATATATCTCTAAATCTATATTATCATAAACATTAGCCAAAATTTTGTGTCATATCGGTCAAAACATTGGAAGTTTGTTTTTGTTAGAAACGTTTGATCACGATTTGTTTATAATTGATCGAACATGTTTCAGAAGACCACTTTTGTAATCTGAAGTATCGAATTCAGACCTTGACAGTGATAGACCGGACTGTGTTGCATATTTAAATCCCAATTTCATTAAACGTTCACAAAACACTACCATTTGTTGCCATCCACAGGTTTTGTTTACCATTTCGATAACATCATAAACAAATTGCTTACCAAATCCGGGATAGTTCCATTCATAAATAAAATTACACTTGTTTGGTATTAGTTCCGATATCAACAAACGACCTGGTGTTGTAAATAATATAATCCGTATATGGTTCTTAATTACTGTGAATTTTACTTTAGTATGTAAACCAACTTTGTTGTGTGTTAGAGCTGCGATTACGTCAGAGTACGATGTAAAACATATGTTCGTTTGTTCCGATGATGTTAACGACATGTAATACAGGCCAAGGATCATGTCTTGGGATGGCAAAACACATGGATCACCATGGGCCGGATGCAGCACATTGTTTCCAGCCATTAACAACGTTGTAGCTTCGATTCTGGCCTTTTGACTAAGCGGAACATGTACCGTCATTTGATCACCATCGAAGTCAGCATTGAAACCTGTACATACCAACGGATGTAATCTTATAACTTTTTCATTGGTTAACTTAACTCAAAACGACCTCATGCTTAACTTATGCAACGTTGGAGCTCGGTTTAACAACACCGGACAATACTTAACTATTTCTTCCAAAATTTTATATACCATTTGATGATCACAATCCAACAGATACGTTACATCTTTGTTCCATCTGACCTTATGTTCCAACATTAGTTTAGAATGAATGAATGGTTTGAACAATTCAGCTGCCATTGATCTTGGTATTGCACATTCGTTTATTGATAAACCCGGTCCTGGTACTATCACACTCCTACCTGAATAATCTACCCTCTTACCTAGGATGTTGTGCCTAAACATACCTCCCTTCCCCTTCAACATTTCAGTCAACGACTTCAATGCAACGTTGTTGTAACCCACTGGCTCATCTAAACTTTGAGAATTGTCTATCAAACTATCAACATTTCTTTGTAAATGTTCTAATGCCATAACATACTCATCGAAATCAGTTACACCATCTCGTTGTCCTTCTATGTTAGCAATTACCACATTATTGGCATTAATAATACCTTTGTATAGTTCATTTAAATCAGAACTTGCTGATTTGTTACCATCTAAAACCACAGATGGCCTTAACTCAACAGGCAGAACAGGTAAGACCTTTATCACCATTAGATCCAATGATACTTTGTTGTTAATAAACCCATCCACTACCTCAATATTCTTATCTATATCTTCTAATATTTCTCTAGATTTAACATTACACTTACTATCGATTAAGAACTGTTTGACCGTTTTCAACCGTACCTTCGACAATAACAACAAAATTGCAACACCACTGGATACAACCTCATAACTTCCCTTCTCCTTCCACAAACGTCTATATACCTCCGTCGATATAATTTGACCATCTTCGAATTCCTGTGTATCACATCGTTTGATGACATGAAGTTTACATCCGATTAAATCCCGAATTATCCCAACATCCATGTTTAATAACGATCCCAAGATGTTTGGCATTGTCTTGTAAAACAATGTGTGAACAACGGGTATTGCCAAATTAACATGTCCGAACCTTGATCGTAGTTTTGTTTTGTTTTCACTCAAACACACATGACATACCATACAATCAAATGATTGGGTTAACGTTGGTGTTTTACATAAACACTCGTTGTTGTTCCTTGATCCGAATATCTTTGGACAAAACAGACCATCCATAATCGGTTTCCCACCTTCATCCAAGCAATTGCTATTGCATACTTCCCCATATGACCAAGACAGTATAGTTTCTGGTGATGCTATTTCAAATTTAATGTTTAACATGTGTTCGTTAAAACCTTACAACGTTATTGGTCAGTTAACTTTATATCTATACACATAGCAAACAACTCTTTAATTAAAACAAATATACCTTCATTTTGATATGCTTTGTACCTTAAATTGCCATGCAGTATGTTTTGTTGTATCTCATTTCTTGCCAACATGTCATCACATCTGACCGTTGTTGATTCTCTTAGAAAATAAGCAACACCGTAGCTCTGCAACGCCCATACCTCCATTTCACCCAACCTTTGTCCTCCTTTATGTGACTTACCCTTAAGAGGTTGTTGTACAACAATCGAATATGGTCCTGTTGATCTGGCATGGATTTTGTCAACCACCAAGTGATTTAACTTAAACATGTATATAATACCAACGGTGGTCTTGTTCCTTAAAGCCAACCCAGTAACACCATCGTATAGTTGAAGCTGGCCATTATGTCCATTTATGTTTAAATCGGGTATAAACAACCGTTTGTCAAACATTTTAATATCTTGGTTAACAGAAGAATTAAATAAAGAACAGGATATTCATACACCATTAGACAACTCGTTTAACAACGTCAGAATGGTTTCTTTTGTTAAATGTTTAATGTTCGGATATATTTCCGTAAGCTTTGGTATTACCATTCCCAAAACATGGTCGTTGTTTGTTTTGTTGTACATATTCAATACATGTTTAAATTCTAATCCCAATTTATAACTAATCAGACCAAAGTTGGCTTCCAATATCTGACCAAGATTCATCCTAGATGGTACTCCTAATGGGTTTAAGATAATATCGATCGGTGTTCCATCGGCCATGAATGGCATATCCTCCTTCGGAACTATCATTGATATCACACCCTTGTTACCATGTCTTCCACATATCTTATCACCAACTTTAATTGATTTTTTAACAAGTAGTTTAACTTTAATAACTTCTAATACCTTCGATCCATCGTTTGGATCAGTACTGTTCAAACGTTTGGTAATCTTTTTGAGTAATTCATTACCAATTTTGTTTATATAACTCAGATAATGTTTAAACAAAAGGTCTAATCCTTTTTGAATATGTTTATCCTCTGATATGAACGATGATTTTACTGAGAAATAATCAATCATATTTCCCCATGATAAAGCTGAACATCTTTTAATATATTTTTTGGTTGCAACATTGAGATAAAACAAGTACTCTTCGTATGCTCCATCATAACCATCCCTCCCTTCGTTTGGCTTCACTCTCTCCACTTCCATAACTGTTGCATATTCTATCCCATTCGGTACTCTAAGAGAAACATTACTCGTTTGACCATTAGATTCGTCTTTACCATCACCATCATCTATCCCATCAATGTTATAACCCATATTATTATCTCCTATATTCTTAATTAAACCATTTCCATCAAGTTTATCATTCCCACTTCCAACAGTTGCTTTATCACTATTGCCTAAGTCATCCGTTTGATCCGATTTAACCTCTATGGTGTTTCTGTTACCATCATTGCTGTGTGATTTGTTTAAACCAACGCCCATGCCAACCTTCAGAAACACTCCATCTTCATCGTGTATATCCTTCCTTAGAACTAACTTGCCTACTAACACATCTCCCTCTCGAACGTTGCTACCCACTTTAACTATCCCGTTGGAATCCAAACATCTTCGATACTTCATTGGTATTCCAGTTATATCAGCACTCAATCATTCATCACCATGTTCGGTCTTCATGACCGTTGTTTCAAGATCTATTATATGAAGTGAATCAAAGATACCTTTGTTAATAACATTCTCCGATAGTATTACCGAATCTTCGAAGTTATAACCATGCCAACACATAAACGCTACCAACAGGTTAGCACCTAAACTCATTTGTCCATTACAACTTGATTGACATTCGGCAATAACATCTCCTGATCTTAACATCTGTCCAGGATTAACAACCGTCCGTACTCGTTGGCACATTTCTTGGTTCGATTTGTTTATTGTTGGTAAGATATAAACTCTATGTTTACATCGATCAGATTCATAAACAACAACCTTACTAGAATCAGCACTTATTACCATGCCATCGTTGCGTGTTGTAACGTTAGCTCGTGTGTTTTGCATGATGGTATGTTCTTCTCCAGTTCCAATTAAGGGAACCTGCGGTTTCAACAACGGTATGGCTTGTTTCAACATGTTCGCTGCCATTAATACCCTTGTTGGATCGTTGTGTCCGAGAAACGGAATCAAACAAACGGCAGGTGAAAACACTTGAGCTTCGGTTATTAAACTCAAATCTACAAATTTCTTCTCAACCACTACTGTAGCATTTCGGTATAAACATAAGATCCAAGTTTTTGAATCATTTCAATGCGATATGGCAACCTTCAGGTTCTTACAATCGTAGTAATTCAAGTACACAACGTTGTTACTGACCAATCCGTTGTAAACCTTGAAATATCTGGTTATTATACAACCGCTGACATCAACGTTGGCATAGGTCGATAATGATAAAATTAAACCAATGTTCTGACCTTCTGGAGAATCAATCGGACATATCTTACCAAAATGTCAAGTTTTTGTATCTCTTACATAATTATCAACATTTTGTGATGTCAATCCATCTTCACCTACACATGTTAACTTGTGTTTATGACATAGTTCAGATAGACTATTAACCTGATCTAAATATTGACAAAAACTCGATGAATTAAAATATTTGTCTACACGTTTTTGTATATGTTTACTAGATGTTAAAAGAGAACTGATAACCATGTTGTTGCCATCGGTTGTGAATTCTTCGTTCAGTTCCTCCAATGATTGGCTTTCAACCCATGAATTCAACATACTTGCTAAGCAGTTATTAACAATATCTATTAAATAATCACCGCTACCTTTTATTGTTTTAATATCACAATTAATCGGTCCAAGATCCGTGTGTTTAATAACATGTTTAGCTCAAACCAAGATTAAATCCCTCTTTGTTAACAGATCTAATCCAAAACTTTGGTCACAACATGTTATATCATTTAATGAACATCTTCCGATTAAAGATAAGTACACATCCCTAATATTTTCGGGAACTATATCACTTCTATAACATAAATTTAAGCTTATTAACTTACCAATGTTTCTAAGTAATTTTAAATCCAACGGTTTCAACACCTCTACAACCCTTAAAACACCAACCTGTTTTACCACAGGATTTATGGCCAAATCTAATTCATCACCCATATTAATAATTACATGCCAGAATTGATTAGTAACAACACCGGCACATACTACCTTGTTTTTGCTACAACATCCGACCATCTCTTTTGTTTGTCTTAATAATCTCCTTCGACCATACACGCAACCGTTCATATCTGAACTTGTTTTGTTCCAACGCAGGTATCTTCACTTTGTTTTGTAGAAAACCAACAGTTTTGATTCTAATATATTTCTAAGCAGATGAGAATATTTTGATTTAAACACTAACATAGTCGAAAATAAATCTGAATTACAATCACCATGTTTTATTCTTGATCCATGGATTATCAAATGTTTTAAACTCTTTGTTGTCAGATTAATTACTCCGTTTTGTTGATCAAACACAACAGAATCATCTCTTACCATCTGTGTTATCAATGTTTTTTTAATTCCATCTACATGAACAGCATCATCCTTTGTAAGTGTTGGTAAAACCATTAAAGGTATGTTTAATCTCCATCTATGAAACACATACACCATTTTTGTATGAGATCGATATTGTATAACCTCAAGATCTAAATCAAAGGCTGTTGTATTCCTTGATAAAACGTATGTTTCAACCTTGGTATACTCCAAACTCCAACGTCCGTTGTCAAATGGGAACAAACCTTGAAGGTTAAGCTTTAGTTTAGATATTTTTATTCCTTCGTTGTTATAACAACCCCATAACACATTATTATATAGTCTTTGTTGTATTCCTCTTGAATTTGTTACAGGTTCGGTTCCAATAATCCCACTTAAGCTAATTCTGTCTTTCATAATTCTTTCTTCGTTTCCTGTCATTCGTATACAAGAAAGTTTAATTACACCAACGTTTGTTTAGATCTTCCGATATTATTCTCAGTTTTGTTTAACACAACATCCGACCACAACCAACATAATAGCCGTATCCATCGTCAAATATGTTTAGAAAGAACAGATGTGTTGGTTAGATTTGTTAAAACTTAATTCAACACAAGGTTTATCCACCAATACAATACACATATAATTGTAATTAAATTTTATCACATCAAATCTGTGTTTATAGATGAGATTAATTAACAACAACAAAATGGTAAGATTTAGAAACATTTAATGATTTAAAATATCAGAGTTCTACCAAATTATTTTACATAATCGGTTCATCAATCGATGGCAGCTTAAACAAGTTCTGACCGTTTGTTAAACATGTCTGTGTTTGGATTGGTTTTTATATTAATGTTTCGTATGTAACCGAACAGGATGGCCGATCTAACATGAAGTTCATTCTATCAATCAAATGGTGTTATTACCCGCTTATCCTTGAGTTCGTTTGATAAATGGACGAATAAAACCTTATCTCATCAAATGAGTTACTTATAATTTGAATCTTAAATGAAATGTTTAACTTGCTAATGATCGGGATGTTACAACGTTTGAACAACACAATGGTGTCACCGAAATGATGTAAATATCGTGTTTAAATGTTGGTTGTTGATGGTTTGGTTTTTGTATGTGTAATGCCAAACTAAATGATGAGTCGATTTAGATGTTGTTAGTGTATTATAAAGTTTAGGTGATATGATTTGATGGCAACCTCTGATTTGACAACACAGATGGAGTACATCCCGATTCAACCACACCTCGAATTAAGGTAATAATCAACACAACCTTCATGGTCGATAACAACAAAAAACCTTTATCTGGGTTGTTACAACGTTCAAAATCTTGTACAACGTTTCTATCTAATAAATCCAACTTTGATTAATTATGTTAAATCCAACCATATGTTGTCAATGTGTCCTTGAATAAGTGGTAACTTGTATCGAAGATTTGTGTTTGAATATTAGTTATTTGAATCATTGGAACGGAACCAAATCGTTGTTTTGTTGGTTTAATCTTTCGAAACGGTACAACGAAGGGTTGAATAAACCAATCTAACTGACATTGATCGTGGTTCTTTAAAGCCAATGGTGTTGTAAACACGTTTCAGATCAACCAACATGTATTGTAAGAATTGGTATACCCTATGACATCACGATGTTTTAAAAAAGAAACACAACGTTTGGTGTCGGCATTAACATGACATGAAATATGTGTGTAAACATTGAATTATATCGACTAGATCATTGGTTTGACAAACGAATCCAACACAAATGAGAAGTAAACACTATGATTATCCCGTTAAAACATCAACAGGTCGTTTCATGCCAACAAAAATACTTCATCAATGGGTTTGAAATAAGTTTAATCAAATTGAATTACAGCTTACAACCGATAAGTTAATATGTCGGATATATTCTTATAAAACAAATCTGTTAACCTTTGATCTGTTAAGCTTAACTCGTTGTTTACAGCTTCTAATGCCACTAATACTCTCGGTGTTTGAACTTAAGCAACATCCGGTTGTTAACATCATTCAAAACTTATGTTTTCATGGTTAATTCAACAGAACACATGATGTTATAGAAGCGGATTTAATGCTTAAATTAGATGAGATTAACATCTTCGTTGGCTTATTTGTTCATTAAAACTTCGGTTAACTACCACAAAATGTTTAATAATTTAATAAGTTACAAACACATAGACAATTTAACAACAAACACCATGGTTTTGTTTTAGTCATGGCAGTATAATGTGTTGGCACGTTGTTCGTTAATTTTAATAAGTTGTGAATATAAAACAGGACTGTTGCCGATCTTAGAATGTTGTGAACGTTGAGCCAACACATCCGGTTGTTGCCAAACGTTTGTTTCCATGTTGAATTAAATCGAAGTTGTTTACTCTTAATAAATTTTATTGTGTTATCGGATATTTGATTAGCCATCAAGGTGGTACAGCTTGGGATTTAGTAAGTTTAAACGAAAGCCATTTCAGTGGCTGTTACTAACACATGTTTAAAGATTTTTGTCAACACCGTCACCTACAACAACCGTTGATACTGGTGTGTTTGAAGTTTTTATCACAGAATCCGACATCAGCCATTAGTCCAATGTCCATCAATAGGATTGATAATACTAGTTACATTTCAAACATTGACATGTTGTTCGATTTTGTTGTTATCATCAATCTTAGAACAAAAAATTAACTTCAACAGTTACAAACATTCGGTTTAATTAAGTTTATTAATAATAGTGATTCACATGAGTTACGGTTTTAAACTACTCAATGTACCTTATGTTTTCAATCAGGTTTCGATTCAAAAACAACCACATATACATGTTGTTAGCACAACATTTGGTAGCATGTGTTTTGTAAGTTATTTAAGTCGTTTACAGTTCATTTAAATCTTTGATAACTTAGTCGTTATAGAAACAACAAATGTGGTTAAAACCGCAACATGATGCTGATCTGAATATGACATTTCAGAGAATTGGACCAAGTTCGTTAACCAATCCTCCTTCAACACAGTGACAAGCCAAACACATATTTAGATAGGTTCACTTTTGTTTAATAAAGAAATTAATGAGGTTGATAAGGTTGGAGATTTGAATTTAATTTAGGTGTTAACCACTCTGGTAACCATCCGTTTTGTCATTCATGTTTGAGTAGGTTTTTTGTTACATTTAGATAAACACATAACATAATCATAAATCATGATAATAAACCAGTTAACTACAGTTTGTTTTATCAAAATATTATCCGTTGTTCCTACGTTTTATCAAACATGCCAATAGCTTTCAATTCATCACACGAAATGAACATCTGGTGTCTTATCTTGTTACAAACACAACATTCATGTGGTTAAACATGTTAGGTAAACAACAGGTTGTTGTCTTGTTAGATAAATGAGTTTTGGTGTTACGGATGTTGTATGGGATGTTGTTTATAGGTTATACCGAAGATTGATAAATTAATATAAGGTTTGATACAGAACCGGTCGTTGTTTGATTTAATTCAATGATCAAGTATACAAAGGTTTGGAGGTAACCGTATCCTGGAGGTTGATAAACGTTTAGTAAGATTCAATGTAACAAGCAATTCTGTACATGATGGACCAGCATAACATAAGCATTGTCATTCGATGAAAACAATGTGTCAAGTTTGTTGTTAGTGGGATAGAAATAAGAGATGAAAAGCCAATGATAAGAACTGTTTAATCAAATGGTGTAATGTGGTAGGGTGAAGTGGTAAACATGTGTTTGATCTCGATAACGTTAGAGATACCGATAATTGAACAACAGGTAGGTAGTGTTGGAAGTATGTTTTTGTTAATGTTATGTCATGATTGAAGATTATTGATGAAGGATATAACAACGTTTTATATGAGATGTTAACATGGTAATTGTATTAATGACAACCGAATTAATCGGAAGGTTGTATGTTAAATTGTAACAACATGTTGAAGTGTTCGAATGTTTGGTTATGAGGATGTTGGTTGTTAACGAGAAAACTTAGTGATATGAAATAGGATATCGATTGGATAAATGGTTACCACATTTGTAATATGTCATGGTTATTAACGGTTACATGCACGTTGGTTTGTTAAATTATACATTTGTTGAATGAATGGTTAACACTGATCCATATGTTTATGATTAAAAAACCAAACGTTATAATCTCCTGATGATTGATGTAATTGGGGTGTTTAATTGTTATACTTAGGAATTGGTTATAAATCTTGGAAAGAACTGGATGTCATTGATAAATGTTGGGTTAATGGGTATAAATTGTTGTTAATTTACTATCAAAGGTAAACTGATGTTGGTTACTTGTTATAATTGATGGATTTATGACAATTTTGTGGTGTTATAACGTTGTAGCTGTTACAGATGTTGGGTTTTTGGTTAGCAACACGAATTAGTTATTCATGTGGATCTTCACAAGGAAGATCGATTGGTTTGTTTCTAGAATATGCCATAATGTCAGGACAATTTATTTCTTTGAACTTAACGTTTGCACTTAATAACAATTGTCTAACCTCTTCCTTTGATAAACCAAGATCCGAACCTATGTTGCTAAGTGATAATTTATCATTACTGAGTTTCTTCAATCTCACCGATCTTTCTTCTGTTGGAGACATCAACGCAAGCTTAGCGGTTGTTATAGAGTCATAAATGTCTGTTATGTCTAGTTCCACATCGGGTTCAACAGCTTCGTTTTCACTGATCTCGATATCATCGTCTGCAACGGTCTCATGTAGATCAGAATCGTCAAGACAATAATCTAAAGATAATTTCTTAAGCTTAGCCATTTTGTTGTCCTTGGCATCAGAGTTTTTAATATAGTTCAACCCACCGTTGTCTTCGATTATCTTTTGAACAATTTTTTGTTTAACTCACTGTTTAGCATAAGCACTAAAATATTGATTACTCAAGAAGTTGAACCTATTGATTGATATTAATAATCCTGTTGTTCCGGTTGCAATTAACGTTGGCCTTTGAATACCGTAATCACAATATGCAGCTGAAATATTCATTGGTATCCATGAACATGCTTCAAACATTTGACGTTTGATCTTTCTAAGCATACTATCTATTTTCAACATAGAAACAAGATGTGTTAATGACCGTTTTTGATGTAAACATATTAACCTAACAACATCAATGTTCTGTTTAACAAATGACAACAAAATATGCAACAGTTGTATAACCTTGTAATCTGGACCAAGTTTTATCAAAATGTTGGCAATACATCAATGAGTTCTCAATGAACTTCGGTATAAAACAGCCTTGTAAAGCAACCTTATTAAGGAACATGATCTACATTTACATGACTTAAATCAAGAATTATTCTCACTTCCTTTTCCTTCCAAATAGTGTATATAACTTCGTTCTTGTGAATAATTATCGATTTGGGAAGAACAGTGATTATTAAGCTTAAAACTATTGTAACTTGAGTTTATATCTAATATTTCACAGACATCCAAAACACATGAATGTAATCCTTCCATGATTAGATAGAGAAATTTTATTATTATCGGCGACTTGATAATGTTAACAAATAACATAAACTGCAACTTACAAATCATGTTATGAAGTTTGATCTCTGTTTTCTTCGAGTAATCTATTTTAAAATCCATTTAAACTGATCGATTTACACATCTATTTACCAACCTGTAGTCGTTAATGGTAAACATAACTGAGAAGATGGTTTGTTACGTTTAAACAAATGTAATTCTAAAATGAATATGTCATATAAACATAAAACTAATATTTGTTGATAACAACACATAAATTATTAATATTTGATAGAGTTTAGGCCATTGATCAATGAGTTTTCATCTTATTACTTAAATGTTCGTTAGTTTCCTTATAACTTCCATTGATTCCAATTAATAATATACCAAAGGACATGGACGTTGTTATCAGTTGTTTCCTACTATTAATGTTAAGAATCGATCCATTAAGTTTCATTGCTAATACAACACGATTGAAGGAAATAGATCTTAATGCCAGTCAATAAGTTTTTCAATATCAATAGGAATTAACAGATCAATGAGCTTAGACCTTAAACCTGCATGACCAATGACATCTTGTTTCATGTATATTTTTTTTGGTCATTAAACAACTTCGTTGACATGGCCATTATCGTTTAATCCATTATACAACAAATTATTACATGATAAACCTACACTAACAACGTTACCTCCAACATCATGAACATCACCTTTCACTGTTGCCATTACTACAACGTTGTTGCTGTCACTTCCATTCATTTACCTAAATGTTATCACAACAAGATGTTAATTCCACCTTCCATCACCATTACCTCTCGTTGTTCTTAGTTCAAACATGTTCATTATCACTACAACAAACTCCCTACAATGTTGTTACTCCCATCCATACCTCCATCCTATAACTTACAACACAGCTATATCCCTTTTACCAATTCTACTAAACTCTGTCCATATATTCGTCATTTAAACAACATACAGTGTTTCAATCAAACATTTAAATCCATCCCATTATTGTTCATCATGTTTTTTCAAACACCTATCAGATAGTACAGAACTTACTGTTAAACCAAGGTTGAATTTAATCTATCGATAACATCGTTTCACTTAATCATTAGTGACATATGTTAATCCTAATCTTATTCCTGTGTTAGCACAGGACATTTGGTATCAAACGTTCGTTACAATAACCACAAACCAACGAGTTAAACATATAATTTGGTAAACATACGGTGTTCCCATGCCTTAGCATGTTGTTATCTTTGAATACAAATGATAAATTCGATACAGTCAACGTTGGATTCAATTCCGAATAAATACATACTTACTAATTCAATGTTTTTAATTAATTCTAAAACATTTAGACCATGTTATCCGATTACAATAGCTATTTCAAAAGTATTTGAATCTGTTATTACTTCTTCATTGGTTGGAACCACCTTCCTGCGTTTGGCAACGCAGATACTCCTTTAGTAAATTTCTAATCGTTGTTCAATTGTTATAACCTTTCCTCTTTCATCGGAAACAATTACAAGCGGCAAACATCCGTACATCCTGATTAATCTCACTTTATCTATGAAGTGGTCGTTCCATCCTTAAACGATATAGAATTAACAACCATCTGTGTTGTTCCATGCAGGTTAAAAAGTACATGTTATTTGTAATGATCTATCATAATTGGTTAATGATGATAAAACAGGTCCGGTGTTAATCAAGATCAAGGATGTTGAAATCTTTACCTCCAGAACCCAATAATACATCATCCATATTTATATCTGAATGTTGTTCTGTTTACCAACATTGTTACATTCCAACGTTCGAAGATTTGTTCGTTGTTCTTGATGTTGTATCCTTAAACCCACTTGATCCTGATGAAACTCGTTCATTCACCGATCCCATGAAACATTTGTTTTAACTGTCATCGATTCTGATCCGACTAATAAACAACCATGCCAAACGTCAACATCAACGAAGTTACTAGATTTATTAAGTAAATTAAACTTAACTTGTTTTGAAACAAGTAACCGAAAACAGGAACATAATCACCTGATAACATGTGTACGGTTTCTTTATCTAACTTTTTTAAATCTGTTTAGTACAATCAATGGCATACTGAACGTGTTTGCTCTTTGTTCGAAAGAGGTGTATTCAGATATATCCGTGTTGTTGTCAATAGTGTTCGGATAGTTCAGAGATATATCGGTTCAGGTTTTGGTTCAAACGGTCACAACTTAGCCAACGTTTATAATGGTTTGGCATAGCTAATCGAATGGTGGAATGGTTGTATGTTTGGTCGGATAAAATCATTTCAGGATACATCACTTGTGGTTACCGATATTACTTAATCCATGTTCAATCCTCGGTAGTTTTATATGAGTTTAAGTAAACAAAACAGGATGTATGTTAACATTCAATGTATCAAAAAAATATAGTTTCTATCACTAACATGTTTACATCCGTATTTAACATGTACCATTTTGTTGTAAACTTATTACCATTTCGTTGGATGAAATGTTCCGATATGTTGGTTTTCGATGCACCGAAAGTACGGATGAACACTTTATTCGTTGGATCAACTGACCAACAACAAACCCACAACGTTTATTGCAGAACGAACACGTTAATCCTGTTCTTTTCACTATTAACACCAACATTTTGTTATTTTTAATACAAGTTATTACCATAATCTGATTGAGTAATTTGGTTTTAATTTGAAGGTATTTGTTTCAATTATAACCATTCCCATTTACAAACAACTCTAAACAACCCTTCTCTATTAGTCTTAGGTTTAATTATGTTCAAACAGGGTTGTTACCCTGTCCACCTTCCTCCGACATAGTACCTACCGTTAACTTAATTTTTCGTATCTGAATGTTGACAACAACATCCGGTATTAAATCCACCTCTCTTTTCTTTCCAATATTAATAACGACCATACAAACGTTGGCTTAATTGACTCTGTATTGTTCACTAAGAATTCATCTTTAATCGAACATGAATGACCGAGATATTATAAACTATAAACGGTCATAACATTAACAACCTTTTGATAATACTTTAACAACGTTGTGTCCGATTCTACCCGATTCTAAACCAACAAACCCTCCCTACCATAGCAAGTAATCCTCCCTTCTTCCAATAATATACTCCTTCCATCCCACACGTTTTAATATCCAATCAATTAAGTAAACCCATCTGATTGTAAGATACAACCACCAATCATCTATGGTTTTTTAATTTATCAAACAAAATATCTACAACACAGACATTAGTCATATACTTCATGTTGACTTCATTGAAACCAACAAGGGTAATCACTACTCTTTCCGTTAAATTCATGTGTTCATATGGTAGAAACAACCGTGACATGTTGTCTGAACGTTTGGTCATCATGTTATTTTCGGTGATACAACAGGTTCATGATTTTATCCTTGTAAATGGGTTTTACCCATCAATAGTTGTTAACTTTTTGTTTGAAACCGGATGATCAATGGTATTTAAAAACAAAATCATCCATCTTTTATCAAACCAACTAATACCTCCACGTTGATGTTCAAACGAACAAATAGAGTTTATGCCATCTATTGGATTGGCTATTCACATGCAATTACTATTCGGACAACGTTCGAATTCTTCACTATAAACCTTTCGTTTCTTGAAACAATTAGATTTTTTAATATCGATTATATCACTTTTAACAACCTGGACATATGTTGTTATCCGGTTGTAATCACTACGTTTTGGAACAACTTTGGTTCCGGTATTATAAACCAAGTCGTTTATGTGATATCAAACATTATCCAAAAACCAGTACTTGTTAATATAAAGATAAAAATGTGTGTGTTAACCCCATGGTAGTTGGATGTTGTTGTAATTTTTGAATACAGAATTTATAAAGCCAATTGTTAACACATTTCATATCAGCATGAAGTATTATTTACCACTAAGCCCAATTAAAACTATCAGTAATCATGTTAATAATCGAAGAAACCATAACTCGGAACTAATGTAATTACCAAGATAAACGATCCGATGCGATTACATTGGGTTGTAAGCAATCGAATTAACAGCATTAATAAACCATTAATCTATCTTGATATCTGGCAACGTTTTGGAACGTTGGAACGGTCATAAACGTTTATGAGAAAAGACTCGTTGATCTCGTCTTATCTGGCCGATATGGATGATGAAATTGTATAAACAACGAACCACAACAGACAACCAAACATTATCTACCATTACCCCGTTATAATCTCGATGTCATTGATGTCTAAATACCCGAAGCCAACGTTGTGATAATGTTTTCCATGTTTTGTTTTAATATCGATAGATCAAACGAAGAAATTGGTTGTTCCTTACTACTTAACATGTTGTTTTAAGCCAACGCCAACGGGTAGTTAACTCTTAATCCCTTTTCATGCTTCGTTTCATCTACATCGGCATTGATCTTATCCTGACGGATATAATTTACCAATATTAGATAAATCATCTATTAAAACCTAAGACATTTCGATGTCACTTTCTTCGATCACAACACATAATCCTCATAACATTCAATGATCCCACTATCGGACCACATCGTTTCTAATCAAACACACAACCAAAACAAAACCTTAAACATCCAACAACATCATTTTGATCATGAAGTTGACAAAATTTTGTTTCAAATCGTTGTTTGTTTCAATAGATTTCAATTGATAGATATCTTAACATATCGTACACATGTCCATTAACATCCAGTCTCGATGCATCAATGCTATTCAAACCCTCTGTATTTACAACAATTCGATCACATCTGTGTTGCATAACTGCTAACGAATCCATGTTCTGCATTCAATGAACACAATTAACTCAACCGTTGTCAACGAACACACCATGCATTATTTCATCACACAAATAGATTACATTTTTACAACACTTCCATAACTTTTTTGTCCACTGTTTACATGAATTCTAAGCACATTGATTGATGAACTATAAGCTATAAACCCGGATGGATGTTGTTATCAGCATTTATAGCTAATATGATATATTTTTATCCAAACACCAACACGTTGATCGGAATTATTAATACTAACGAAAACAAAATCCAGCACCGGAATCTTCGGCCATCAGAACAGATGGATGGATACTTCCAAGCTACAACAACCCGATATTAAACATTGAATCCAAATTATCCTTGAATATCTTTCGATATACATGTTTTTCCCCATAACAAAGTTCAATACCACATCTTGTTGTTTCATCCAATCGATTCTGAAACGTTGTAGATCTTAAAACATAAAGAATTTCTGATTATTATTTCTATTACCACAACATGAAGAACATTACTAACTAACAAACAACAACATTACACCCTTCAAAGTAACTGGTATAACTTTGATCTTTTTAAACCAACAAATATCTTCCAAATTTACCATTACTGTGTTGTCAACCTTTAATACAATGGCAACATTCATAAGATTTCTTAATATCTTCAGGTATTGCTACAAATGTATACATCTGTGATGGTAATGCTGTTCAATATCAAGAAATAATTATCATTAGAGGATACTACCTTGTTAAAACAACGATCTGATACAAACCGAACTTAATAATGTTGTCGTTGGTAAATTAATAAATTGTACATCAAGGTTTTTATACTCCGTTTGTTTAAATAAGATTAATAGAATTCAAATTATAAATGACATTGATCTCTGAACCATGTTTATTAACAACGTCCATATAATCGGCATTCATATTTACAAATTTTTTATTAATTTCATTACATTTCAATCCAATTTTGTTTCAGGATAAAGAAACCACATGAATAATTAACAATGAAATACATTTATTCCGTTATTCTAACAACCCGTTTTAATTCATCATTCTGTTCACTAATGTCATTTTATATCCACCTTCTATCTATCGAGAATAAAAACGTTTACCAAAGATCAATTAATTATTTTATCAGTACCAAAACAACGATACATGTTAGTATTAACAACAAACGTTATCAACTTGTTGTCAACGACTGGTCTTGTTTGTTAACACATGATTGATCCATGTTATTGTACAATAATCGGCATTTATTAAAAACAGAACAACCCAGTGTTGTTAAATCACACCAAACATGCCAACATATATGCGGTTTTGTTAAAGTTACTTGTGTTATATGTTAAAACTATCTACTTCAATGTTTATACAACGAATTAAATTACTACAATAAAATCATTCGGATAATTGTTTCTAATTGATAAAACAACTTCATTTCGTTGGACCAACAAACCAACATCCGGATATACGATTATGATCCGTCAGCAACAAAATTAACTTAATTCTATCAGAAATAAATTTAGTTATACACCATAGGTATTTTATTAGCATATGCAACTATGTTAATTACCTCAATCGGATCTTGTTTGTGTTGTCATTGTTCTTACCACACACGTTTAGAATTTAACTTAATAAGTTTCATGTTCGTTGTGTTGATTACTTAAATCAAATCTTATCAAGGGTGGTATTAATAAATCAGTTATTAAACTAATACATGAATTTTTGGTATTAATTGAGTGTAAATAGGTCACAACGTTGTGGGTTTGAATCGTTAATGCGGTCGAAACAAACATGTCACATGATCCGAATTAGAATAAAATAATAATATCTGTTCGATATGCCAATACCCATAGGTGGTTTTTGTTGTTAACCCAATGTTTCATGTAATTTAATTAATTAATTCGTACTTGTTATCAATCTCCACCAAAGTATTCAGATAATATTATATCAATTTATTAAGCTTAGATTTTGTAACTTGTGTTTGTAAATTGTTTACAGAGATAATATAAACTGGATGTTAATACATGTTTAAACTAAACAAAAAACATAGATGATGGTTAGTATTGATATTAAGGTTAACAACAACCAAACAGGGTGATAATGTGTATATCAGATTATATAAATCGTAGAGTTACTGATAAAATCGTAATTAATTACAACATGCTGAACGTTGTTGTTTGGTTTAATTAACAAAAGAAATAGTCAATAACGTTGGACATAGGAGTGTTATGGGTATAACTCATTTAAAAGTAAACAAATGGGTGTAATATATCTAATAAATTATATGTACAAGGGATTAAATAAAGACAAACATGTTAACTGCATTATGTAAGGTTTACAATCTGTGTCATAGTTATGATGTTAACCATCGTTTGTTATTATGTAGTCATCTTAAGTCATATCGTATAGTAAAGAGTTCTGTTGTAAAAAATTTATAACAATTAGTTAGAACGAACGTTGTGAGCTGTTTAATTATACACATATAAGCAACCCAAATGGATCGAGAAACAAGAAAACAACCGAACTATTAAAACTTTGACAACGATTGTTTGATTGTTGTTTGGAATTCGAATCGAAACAACCACTGATTAAACTCCTATTACATTGTAAATCAAATGTGTACAATGTTTTGTTCGAGGTATTCTACGTGATTGGTATAATTGATAGAATAAGTTACAACCGTTAACGAAAACAACAACAACAAAAATATACTACTAAATCACTAACTACTAACAACGTTGGTAACAACGTCCAGTGATCTGATAGCCGGTAATTTGGACTATAACGATCAACTTGGTGAGTATTAAGGAGAAAGAAACCACAAGTTAACATGAACTGTTTTGTTCGATTTAAAGCTTAACTTTAACAAGAGAAATGGAGTTTAGATGCCAACGTTGTGACTAATATGGTGGATGATTAGAAATTTATAGTGATTAACATGTAGGAATGCATATCGGATGTAGTATTTGATACTTAATTGATAAATGTGTGTGGTCGTTGGCACCAAGTTAACAACAACCGACCATCAATGACATGTACAATTTCGAAACAACAAGGTGGCAACAGATTATCGTTTATAGTAATTTTAGTTGGTAGTTTGTTGCTTGATTTGTTAAGTTTGAATTGTGTTAATGCAAACGAGTGGTTGGGTTGGTGTTCAACAGAATGTTGTAGCCTGATGATAGATCCGAATTGTTCATCACCATCCTTTTTTATTCCAAAATTAATATTAACATGTTTTGTTTCAACCACTGTCATAAAAGAACAACTTTGTTGTGTTTGATAAAGATCCGATCAATAGATGTGTCAATATATCGTACACATGCCAGTTTACTACCATCCTCAACACATCGTTGCCGCTTAATTCCATCACATTTACGATGATTTACTGCAACGTTATCACATAACTACTGACAGGTTTTATGTTTATACCTGATGAATAACGATTAACCCACTTGTTGCAACGTCCATGCCATTCCTGATCACGTATAACAGACATTGTTCTCAATACCATTTTTGTTTTTGTTTCCATCCAACATTTATACAAAAATGTAAACATATTAGTTAATAAATCATAAGGCTTATAGACTTGGGTAAAATGATGACGTTAGCATCATTGCTAACACGGTATAATTTTGTTGTAACATCTGTGCATTGATCGGAATTGTTAACATCGAAGCAACAAAGTTCTGCATCGGAATTGTTGGCCATTACAACGAAGAGACAACATGTTTGAGCCGTAACAGCATCAATTTCAATCCCAATTCGAATTGTTTTCGAACATCTTTTGTTGTACAACGTTGTGATGTAATAAAAAAAATTAATACTCCAGTTATTCATCCGATCAATTATGACATGCCGAACAGCTTGAACAAGCAGTGGTTTTTTGTTATTAATTCTACCACTTTAATACATAAAACTGTTGCCACTTACAACGTTGGAATTAACATATTTTTGAAGTGGATAACATAATTCCGATCATCAAAAACCAACAAGTATTCTCCAAATTAACTGTCACTATCTTCACCAATCTCAAAACATTGTTAACAAACTTGTAATACTATTAATGTTTTTTTTGAGTGTTATTGAAGATGTAACGATTACAAAAAAGTGTGTTGTCCATACGTTGTGATAATCCCCATTATGACATGCCACCTTGTTAACACAATGTTTGGTATAAATTGGACTTAACACCGTTGTCATTGATGAATTAATAAATCAGACATTGGAGGTTTGAAACATTTTGTTAAACCTAAACAAACGGAGTTTGAATTATTAAGACCATCAATATCAGAAACACATATATTTACAACCCCCATGTGGTCGTTTTATATCATCCGTTTATTAATCCCGTTATAATCCGATTAAAATCTCACTTCGATTCAATGAAACAACTGAGTAATCGACAATAAAACAACGGTTCCATTCCAACCTGACATGAGTCAATCCATACCTCTTCATCACCCACATAACAATTTACCACATTTTAAATTAATTTATATCAGATATGACTTTGTTGTTCCAAAATAATATCACCATTGAAAGGCTGTTTTGATCGATTGTAAACAAACCAAACACAACAAATAAACTCACTTGTTCACCGTGATGTCTACATCGTTAAAACACAACAAATTTTTAGACAAAACGAATCCAATAATCCGATGACATATAAGGTTGTAATGCAACGGATATATTTCTATTCTCTGATACCATTTCCAACACCGGCTTGTGTTTAACTATCGAAGATCAGACCAACCATCGATAACCAACCCTCCCTCCATACCTAGATATTATAAACCTTGTATTACCCTAAGTTAAACCAAAATCCGACCGTTGTTAATCTGTTCCACTAATAAATTAAACACTATTATAACCTCTACTCTTACACCAAACGTCAAGCTTGAACTGCCAACGAAGCACTTAGATTCACTCGATAATTCCCTTATCCAATGAGTTTAAATCTTGATAATCTTGATGATATCAACAACATCATACCCTCCCTTCCTACATTTAAGACCATGAATTCTTTACCCTCGTTAGCATAACAACGTTGTCCATCCTTCTTCCAACCATATGTTTATCCCTCTAACCTACATTTCCAACCTCCATGGTTCTTGGCATAGATCTTATTCTTCGAATACAAACCCAATCCTACCTATCAAACATGATTACCTTTCCGAAACTTATACATCCGATCCTGTTTTAACAACAATCAAGATAATATTTGTCCAAACCAGAATGTTTTACCAACCTCGAATAAGTTTATGTCATCTTCCATCAATTAAATATCCGATACTACATCCGACACTAATTCCCATCTTTGTATTACCTCCTATAATTTCTAATCATTTCCATGGTACAACATCGTTGTTATCAATGCTGTAACACACCTTGTTATATCCGATCCACATCAAACGTACATGTTAATTTATCTTCATCGTTCCTATATTTGTTAAGACCGACCATTGTAACCCGATCATTGGATCATTTACTCATCATAACTACAACAACACAACTAGTATTCATAATTTTGGTGACATGTTCCAACGTTGTTACCTTATTAACAGCCATTATAATAACTTCTTCTCGTCAAGTTAAACCTTCTGTACTATCACCGAACCTTTCTATATCAAAGGATGTATAAACATCATCCGATTCCAATATCCTCGAATGTTTAATCGTGTTCGTTACAACGTTCTGATCTAATTATAAACAACAAACTAAACAAAGAAACCGACATTAGAACCTTGAACCAATTGCGGGTTACTATCTTGCCATGAATCATTGGGTTGTTCAGTTAACATGCGGTGTTCACATCAATTAAAACATTATCGGCATACTCGTTGCCAAACCTTATCGATGTTTGTTCAGCTATACGATATAATTCTTGAAGTTAATACCTGTTTGTTTAAACAGATCTTTAATATCATAACTATAACATGAAATATAAACACTTATCAACAACAACCAACGTCCTGTCTCCTACGTTCAATCATTCTGATCTATTTATATTAATTATTGATACTATTTGTTTAACTGATCGGTTTATCTAAACAAAATGTGTACACGTTGTTTTTGTTGACAACATATTTGGTGATACAACCTTCCAATAAATCAAACCACATAAAGGTAGATTTTAATATTCACACAATTATTATGGTTTTTGTTTCAACAACCTTGATAATTAATTTCTGTTACATAGTTGGGTATACTTCAGTGACATTCGAGTTTCGTTTGCTATCCGAATCCGTCATAATAGCAACCGCCAACATCATGGATCATCATTTTGCCATATCGTTGTCAACCAGATATAGAAACAACGGATTATTGAAGTAACTTGATGTGATTCGTTTTAACATTAATCAAATAAACCCAGAATATAGATTAATCCTGATGTTTCGGTTCGAACGTTGTAGCTAACAAAATCCAGTTGACAGATCTCACTTCCATCACATTCCATTCATGTTTTTGTTTAATAACTTGACCATGATGTATACAATTTTTCGTATTAGATGAGATATTAATAGAACTAATCTTTTAATGGAACGTTTACTTCCAGACCGTAATTCATGGCCAACCTATCAACAACCCAACTCTTTCATTCAATGGTCATAGTTTTGGTCTTCAGGTTGATGTGTTTCATTCTAACCATTATCAGAAAACATAATTTTGTTGTTGCTAACGTACCATCAATCGTTCAATATCCCGATACATCCATGTACACATGTTAATTGCAACATCTTCAACGAACCATGCCATTTAATCCCAACATGTTTACAGTGGTTCAATTACAACGTTGTCACATAATTGTTAACAGGTTTGTGGTTATATTTAATAGAAAAATTCCGATTAACCTCAACCGTTGCCAACGGCCATGCTTATAATCTTTTTTGTTCAATCACGATAATAGATTTCATTTCGTAGTTTCTGTGTTGTTTTAACATCCAACGTGTATACACATAAATGTTCGGATATATTGATAAGCCATAAGCTATAGATTTAGATTAGCCAAACATTGCTATTAGCAACAATAGCATACGTGTTTGTTATAACATCTATGGGTTGCTGTGGTTGATAACACTAAAAGATGTAAAACCAAACATTTGGTGTGTTTGATAATTGAATAGAGGATCGGATGTTATAAGTTCAAATAGGATCGATTTTAACTTGAATTAGAATTATCTTTGGATATCTATCATTATCAAATGGCTTTATAACAACGTTCGGTGTCCTATTTTTGTTTGATTCGATCGGGTTATTTATATTAAATGGTTTTAACAAATGGTGGTTTCAATTAGTGTTTACCGCTTCATCGTACGAAATCTGCCATCTGAAACATCGGAACTACATCCATCAAAGTAGCTAATACAACCCTGATCCTTCGGGATGACAAGCGGTCAATCAAACCAACATGAGTGTTGATATAATTCTTCTATTAAACTTAAAATCAGCTCAAACAAAATCATAATACCTTTAACACACACATTTTTTGATATGTTGCTGTTAATGTATAATCTGTTTTAACAAACCAGAAGACATATGTGTTCAATGTTAGGAGTAACTACCATTATGAGCTGCTACCTTGTTGCAACAAACGTCTGGCATAATCGAACTTATCAATATTACCATCGATAGATTAATAAACTAGTCACAACAAAGTTTTGTTTTAAAGTTGTCTTTGGTCGTTGGCATTAAGCAAACGGAACTTGGGGTGTAGAATGACATCAATATCTTGGGTATTGTTTGTTTATGATTTCTATATAGTTAAGCCATATATCGTAGATCCATCTGTTTTTGTTGCGGTCAAATCAGCCCTTTGTTTGAGTTAAAATTACATGAGCAATTAACAATTAAACACGTTCACTTCTTATTCTAACATCCGTTTTAGCCCATCATTCACATTGATATCGTGTTAACACATAGGTTTTCAGACCCATCAATGGTAAAGGTTTAACCAAGTTCAATTAATTATCTAAAACCACTAACAAAAATCTCAACATATTATAAGTGCCAATAACGTTATCGGCTTTGTTGTTGATGAATCAGAGTTTGTTTGAAACAACGGCCATGTTATCGACCAAACAATTGACATTTATTAGATCGGCACTAACAAAAACAACCTTGTTAACCTCAACAACATGGCAATGTCTGGACGTTGGTAAAGTTGTTATTACAGGTTGTTGGTTTTTTTTGATTCAATTGATTGTGTAACGGATTAAGTTGTTCCAATAAGGTTATCGGATAATATCTTCTAATTGATCCAAGATTTTAGTTCACATGACAACGAAATCACTGTTGGATACAACGTGCATGGTATGTTGGTAACAAACGGGGAGTTAATTCTATTAAAACAAACGAAATGACTCGATTGTACACAAGAATGGTGTCACTGATAATATCGATTGTGTTCACATTAATTACTCCAACTGAATGTTTTATGTTAAATCGTTGTAATGTTTTCTCTTCGTGTTGTCTAGACCATTTCTTGTTTGATAATTCGTGGTTATTATACCATCTATGCTTTAAATTAAGGTTCATACCGAATGTGGGATAATTAGTTATGAGATAATGGATGGACTTTGTTGTTAATTAAACAGGAAATACAACTAGCTGCTGTCAATGTTCTATGTCATGGTTGGACTTATCTGGTACATGTCAACGTTTGGTGTTAGAAATGATAACAGAAAACACATGAATACCACATTAATTTTGTTTAATTAATGAATAAATTCCGTGTTGTAATACCAACGGTCATCTGTATATTTGTTTAACATAAAGTTTGATATTATGCCAAGAATATGTTGTAATTTTGTTGTAATTAAAGGATAAAGAATGGTAACAATAGTTAGTTTTGATGTAGGAAAAGATACCGGCATTGTTGTTGCTCGTGTGTTTTATCGAAACATAGTTGTATTAACAACTTTCGTTGGTTTTAGAGTTTCAATGAAACGTTTGCTTATGCTCCGTAATAATATTAAGGGACCGATTGTATTCGTTGTAGGATTACCAATAACAATGTGTTATAAGTTTAGCAATAAAACTAAATATATCATTGATTTGTGTAACGTTTTAAGAACAACGTTTAAGCTACCCGTTGTGTTTCAAAATGAGGTATTAACTTCTAAATTATATTCACTTTGGAACAGGGACGTTGTATCGTCGTGGTTGATTTTGAATAGATTTTTATCTAGATTAAACATAAACGTTGTGGTTAACAACGTCCATGGTAGGTTCGATTGTTTCTAGTACGTTGTGATTAAATTTATGAAGGAGAATTATAACATAAAACAGACCAGTCTTGTTGTTAGAGGGATATGATGGCATGTTTGAAGGTAGGAATGATACTCATCAGGTTTTTTGTAACAACATCTTCATAAGGAATAGAACAGACAGATATTCTTGATGTTGTTATGGTGAAATGTTTAATGTGGAATTGTTGTTGTTAGAAGGAATCGGATTGTCAAGATAAACCAGACGATAGTTAAACATGGATGGTCATGTGTTGTGGTTAATTGAATAGAAATGTAGTTGCTGTTGTGGTAATTTGGTTTGGTGTTGGGAACAACACAGGGTGGAAATTAGATTTAACTGAGATCTATAAGTGAATGTTTTAAATCGAAGATTGAACAACAAAATGTGTTGTCAGGATTAAGACTTGTTTGTTTGGACCGAAATAAGATAAAATTTTTGTGTGCCATTAACAGTATATTTTAATTGTGGTAATGTTAAATGATGTTAACATGTTTGTTTATGAGCTTAAACTATTGACCTATAACGTTGACGAGGTGTCGGATTGCCAACGTCCATGGGTTAGTGTTTAGCATAAATCTTTGATAGAAAGATGTGGTAATAGTTACACCGTGAATTTATAATTATTTTTAATTTATATCAATTAACACATTATGTGATAGATATAAATCGTAGGATTTAGATGGTAGGTTGGCAATATCAAATCTGATAACATCAAATCATGAAGATGGATATGGACATATTATATCTGAACTTATACTAAGCATGAAGAGGGTTGACACGTTTTATTGTAATATCTAATAGTTATGACATATTGGATAGTTTAAAAGAAAATTCATCAATTGTGGAAAGCTAATATTTGTATAATTAGATATGGATGTATGGATTTTTGCTTGTGTTAACATAGGTTTTAATATGCCATTGTTTTGTTTAATTTCTACCAAAACATAGACAACTTATAATTTCATTAACAAAAAACAGTTTTGATGTAAATATGACTAATTTTTGTAACAGACTCTAATTCTAAGAACGTTGTGTTTTTGATGTAAATTTTGTTATGTCTTTAAAAATTTCAACATAAAGTACATCCAGCATCGATTAAACAGATCTGAAATAGTTGTAATATTGGGTTTATGATTAAGTTTTGATAATCGACATTAAAACTTCATTGAGTTTAAATAATTATTATCAAACGAACTGTGAAATCTTATTACATTTTGGATAAGAACGGTGTGTATTAATTCGGGGAAATGTAAATAAGGTCATATATTAATAACGGTGTTTATAATTGATAACAATAATGTATGAAATTAAGTGGGATATTTGGACCTAAATCATTGCCAACGGATTCATGGGTACTAATCTATAATCGAAGTATCAAACTTTTTTACCATGTTTCTTCTTTTTAAAAAGAGAGATATAACATGCCATTCTTTAATCTAAACTGTTAAGTTATAACCAAACGTTTGGGTAATTTGGATCAATTTCTTGTTGAAACAGGATGTACAATTTTCTTAGTATAAACATAAGTATGTCTTGGTTTTGGTTGATGAATAATGGGGTCAATGAGGGTGTTTCCTGAACGTTGCTTATGACCATGAAATAATAGGATTAATATTCATGAATAATATGTTTTGAGTATTAACATCTCATAGGTTTCTGATCTTTAAATCAATATTTTGGTCAGTGTTATGATAACCTGTTAAATCGTTAAATTGTTCTCATTTAACCAGTATAGATTAACATAAAATTTATTATCATCGTTGGACTGTATTTCTAACATCAATGAATTATAGAAACATATAGATAAAATGAAATCGTTGTTGTTATACTGAACGAATATAAACTTAAATACTAAGATGTAGTTTTAAGAGAAAGATGTAATCAATCAGAATTTTGGTTAACAATTATAGTCATATATTAGTAGCAATTAATAAAATTGCATTTATAATTTATGGTATCTTTTTTGTATACAAAGATTATTAACACATCGAGTTAAATTGAAAATTTTTTCATCAACTAATATAAAACTCTTTGAACAAACACGATCGTATTTTAACATTAGAAACAAAAATGTTAGTGTTAGTAGATTTTCTGATGGTGAGATGATGGTTAAACTGGAAGAAGAGGTCTCCAATGAAACGGTTGTTTTAATTCAATCATTATCAGCCCCAACTAGTGAATCAATAATTCAAACTTTGTTTATTATAGAATTACTCAGACAGGCTTGTGCAAAACGAATAGTATTAATATTAACTTATCTATGCTATGCCAGACAGGATAGAAGAATATGTAATTTATCTCTTGTAACTTCCAGTATTATTTGTAAATTGTTAAACAATATCGATAGCGTATATGTTGTTGAACCACATTGTCCTTATTTGTTGACATATTTCAATGTACCAAGTTTTGAAATCGATGTGTCACCTCTTATCTGTGAGCATATTAGCAGAAATTATGATTTAGATAATGTTGTTCTAATAGCAATAGACCATGGAGCACAAAAACGTACTGAGAAGATAGCAAATTCGCTTGGTGTTGTTCAATTAAATGCAATAAAAATCAGAAGTACAGATGGTTTGAAAACCATGTTATATGTGAACAAAAGTTTAGTTGGTAAGATCGGAATAATAATTGATGATATCATAGATACTGGTAATAGTGCTAAGCAAATTGCCAATCAATTAGCCAACGATCACAAACTAAACAGGGTGATAATGTATTGTTGCCATGCTGTTATGTCCAAGGGACAACCACAGATAGATTTGATCTTTTCTAACTCTATACCAGGAAGAACAGCAAAATTGGATATAAGTTACTTGTTGAGTAGAGTAATAAAATATAAATTAATGAATAAAACCGGACATGGATTGTTTTAAATTAATAAACAGAGATGAAATCGAAAGTAATTTGTGTTGTAAAACAGAATTAAAACATTTCAATGTTAAAACAACAACGACCAATAACCATGTAATACCTGTAAACTTGTTGGAACTGGAATGGTTTTAAAACTTGTGTTCAAACAAGGTTTCTTCTATCAAAATAATTATGACTGTAATATTGGCTCATATATCAGATTTGCAATAAAGATTAAACACAAAAACATAGGTCATCATCGGATGTGTTATAATTTTCTTAACATTAGTTCCTATTATCTTCGTTAGTGGAAACAAAATAATAAGTTCTGGTAATATTTTTAAATTATATCCGAACTTGTTGTAACGAATAACATAAATTTAATACTAATAATATAAAATCTGTATCTTTTAACTACCCAACAATCGATGTGTATAGTGGTTTTATAACTTTAATTACAAAAACTTAGTAAACATGTCAGAGATGGCAATAACATCAACATATTAATAATATATTAAATATACCTATACATTTATCATAATATTGATATAACAACAGTGCCTCTTTGTTGGCATAAACTTCTATATTAAATATTATGATTATTTGTTGTAAAGTTAATTCGATTCGTTTATAAACAACGGTCAGATTATCACCATGAATGTTGTTATGTTTTTACTAAACATTGTTATGTTCGGTAAGATATTAACCACTCGTATTATTAGCAACACAGCTTTGGCATATATTCTTGATTTGTTTAAGACAAATTTTATTATTTTGATATTAGTAGATAACAACATACAATGTCCATGGTTTGTTGCTTGTTAATTAAAAAAATGGATCATTAGGTATCGGAATTTAATCCTCAATAATGTATTAATTCATATTATTAACACAACGATTGACACCGAATGTTAGTTAATTTATATTAAGTTAACCATAATACTATTTATATCTGTTACGATTATACAGAATAAGAAACACAACCGATTTTGTTGCAAACGACTGCTTGTCGTATAATTCAAATGTTGGTGGTTAAATAATCGATCATTATGATATGTAATTTATCGAACTGATTAACTTATCAGCTATTAATCCGTACCCATTATGACTAACATATTAACTTGTTATCCCCAACACCCAGTTTTGTTGTGACCATCTTTGTTTACCAAAATTTTGTATCCGTTAACCTCTAACATCCATTTTATTATCCCATT
>NZ_CM008791.1:0-34671 GCF_002774925.1 Candidatus Hodgkinia cicadicola | reverse complement strand
ACTCCCAACCCATCACATGCCAATATCACGAACGATAACCGTTTGCCTGTTGTAAACATCTATGAAACACATATGCATGGAAGTGACATTATCCCGATGATTAAACATGGCCATGAATGATCAATGTAACAACTGTTCAAAATTCTATTGGTTTAGATGGAACCATCACAACAATATAAACATGACCAAACGTTGTCATAAACATGTTAGTTAACACAACAGACCTTAAAAGATACAACATTTAAACATACCAACAACCAAATGTTAATTCTATCCAAGATAAACCATCACATAATGTCAATGTTAAAGGGTATACGTGTTTGGTTATCAAACTTGTCGTCATTGTTCCTCCATTCATTAAAAGATGATAGATGGCTGATGTTTTATCTGTTTATTTTATTGGTTATATTATTAAATATTTCTAAGAAAGATAGTAAGAATGGTACGGTTTACAACAAACACAGGACCGATGCAGATGGAGAAGAAGATGATGGTGATGAAGGTGAAGGTGGTGATGAAAGAGATGAAGATGAAGACACCGATGATGACGATGACGATGATGATGATAACGATGACGACGATGGTAACACCGATGATGATGATGATGATAACGATGATGATGGAACCACCTAAACGTTGTACACGTAAGTAACATGTTATTAGTTCTATGGAATACATCAACAATTGGATGTTGAAGCATCGATGATAAACGAACCAATCCGTACACTAATGGTAAACAACAAGAAGTCAACATGTAAATGTTAAAATGAAAGATACTAATAAAGGATATTAATATAACTATAATGACTACAACGAAGAGGTGATCGGAACTTGTTTATAAGATTAATACTTTGGATGTAATTTATCACAACTTGTGAAGAATTGAACACTTCAAACCAAAACATCATCCGATATTATCGGACCAATAACAACCGATAGCCAACATTGCATATTCCCACAGTTCATAACTTATCCACAACAATTGTTACTTTAGAACATTCCGATAGCATGATATTAATAAGTTCAAGATTAACACTAACAACGGTCAGTAGTTATGTATCTCAATCCAAACGGTCATGAATTAATAAATGGTTCGATTTATCGTTTCTTGAAAGAAATTATAACATGTTATCGGAATTTAACAAAAACAGAGATATCCCAATCACAGATACGAATACAGTTTAAAGATATTATTCAGAACAAACACCGAATTAATTCATTTATAATCTCCATGTTCGGATACATCTTGAGGTATTGGATATCGATAAATCTGTAGACATATTTAACAACGGTCTGATAATACATTGTACCAATGGATAATCCATGAATAACATTCTCGTTTTTATAAGCCATTAACACATGTCGTTGATGTATTGATCTGGAACTTAACTAAACATTTGATAAGTTAACCAAACATCCGATCTCATATTAACATCATCAACAAAACAAACCGTCATATGTAATTATTAAAGATTAATAATCTCGTTGACTTTGTTAGTCCAACAATTTGTAACCCTTTCTTATCATCAATGTTTAGATTTATTTCTTTCAGTTATTCCAAACAAACACAACCCGGTCATGGGTTGTTATCATCGGCATCCAATGATGGTTATTTATGTCATATATTTCTTTTAATATTTCTTCGATGTTACTAACTGTTGAACTATAATAACAAAATTGTAACCTTTAAAACAACAACAACCCAACAATGATGGGATTATTTACCATACTTTTCAGTAATTTAAATTCAAACAAAAAAAACAAAGATACGTTAACATGTTGTAAACATGAATACTCAGAAATCCTTAACCTCTTGTTGGTCTTCATTTAAAGTAGAGGATGGAGTTTAACTGACTGGATGATACTTCCCGTATATGGAATTGGATAAATAAATCTCATTAGGTCCATGATCTATAAATCACAGGATCAAATCCATGTTTTCGTTGTCCCATCCAACCATCACATTCCTGTTGGTTCTAATTAAATCAAGGATCAAACTTAACACAACCACCAACACAGTACTCCAACCATAACCATCTATCCCAAGTATTATGTTTCTAATTTCCAATATAACTTCAATCAATGTACAACAAAACATCAAGACCATAATTGCCAAACTTAACTAAACATCATTGACTTGTTGTCTCCAACCTTGTTATCTCCATGTAATATACATCATGGTTATACCATTTTGGTATTCATGTGTTCTTCTATATGTTTTTCCTATTCATTTTAACATACAACACAGTACCTCCAACATCATCAAGAACTATCAACCAATCCTTATCAAAAGTTAATACTAACTGTTCCTACTTATTATAGATCAGATCATTCCCATATGTTAATGTTTTTAACCCTTACTATCAATAACAAATTTATATCTACATAGTTCTATTCATTACCAGACTTATTAACAACATCCTAGATGTCTCAATGTTGGTTATATTTAACAACATAAATGTGGATATTTCAACACCGTTAAACCCTAAACAACATGTCAACCGGTTAAACACACATCAATCCGAACACAACATCTTGTTGTTGTTATCCAAAGATTTATTATAACAACGAGATAAATAATCAACAGATTGAATAATCTTTAATTGGTATTATCTTATACCAACTGACCAAAATCCAAACAAATTAAATGACCAACATGTTGTGATTTGTATGGTAGATATCTGTTATAATTACTGAAACTGATGTTATTTACATCGATTGTTTGATCGAATTGTTACAACATGCATGTGACTATCACCGATCTTTTAATCGAAGTGTTTAATATAACATAATTACAGAAAAAATACGTATTCATGATGGAACTTATAAACCAACGAGATTTTATACCAACATGGATATAATTGATGTTATTCGCAGATATAATTGTTGTTATTGATTAGTATATTTATCCACATTAATAAGGACCGATTAATAAACGTTTCAACATAAGTTAACACTAACAATTTATGTTATTATTAATTCATATTATAAACCATCTAACGATTAATATATACAACATTTTAACTAAAATTAACAACACATATAACAACAAAATATTTATACCAAAGTATATAATATGGTAACTAATCCTCTGGATTTACTAATGCTTTGGTTAACCGCAGCGGGTAGTTAAGGATCGGAACGATTAACATCAAATAAACAATTACAACGGTTACTTCTAAATGTTCTAAATCTAACATACAACCACCGATTCTGAAATTAAACCAATTCAGACACAACAAAATCCCAACAAATATCATTTAAACATTACTTATTTTGATCATCGTTGACATTGACATCTTGTTTTGATAGTTAATTTGTTTTTATTAACCAACAGTTAAACTTAAACCCAAACAAGATCCTTCGATCAGAGTACATTGGTGATCCGTATACAACTTTGTTGTTTATAGAAGTGTTTAGTACATTAAAAATATGTCTATAACCAAACATTTAACAAACATGACATCGATATGTTTAACCGACATACTTACACGTGTACATTTGTTTGGTAACAGTGATTCAAACGAATGTGGATAATTGTACGATAACATGGTCGTTGGTATTTAATTAAATAAGACCGAATCATCAACAACAAAATAATGACATTTAACATTAATATTAACATGTTGTTTCGGTGTCAACAAAATAACTCAATGGATTTCGATAGGATGTTTTATTCTCGATAGATAGAAGGGTATATTAAAGTGATCTACAACGTTAGTAGGGAATAAATCGGATGATAGATTGGAAGAATAAATTTATTTCAATGTTGGTTATTCAAGTGTTTTTGTTCGAACAACGTTGTGTTAAATTGTAAGTGGATTTAATAAAGAGTTTAATAAATATGAATACCAATTATATGGTAACAACAACAGACATGTGTTCGAACATCGATGTCATTTATAATCTGAATTCTGTTAATCTTAGTTAAACAAATGGAATTACTACCAAAATCCCAAGATGTACAATCTACAATATTCATTAATGATCAACATTTTAAGTTCGATTTATATCAGATGTTATTTGGTTAAAGTATACATCTTCTAATGATAATTATTTCTTGGTATTGAGTGGCATAATCATAACAAATGGTATGTTGTAGAAATATCAAAAGAATATTGACAATACTGTGATATGTCAATCGTATTTAAAGGTTAACAAAAAAACAACACAGTAATGGTTAATTTGAATGTAACTTTTGTTGTTTCAAAAGATCAAAGTTATGTTGATTACTTTGAAGGATGTAATTCCGTTTGTTCTAAGTGGTAACATTTTTCATGTTGTGGTAGTAGGTATTTAAAATTATTAATTCTTCAACGTTTAAGATATCCAATGTTTCATAATTGGTTGAACAAAAATGTGGATATTTAACCTCTTAATAAGAACATATGCATCGAAAGATATTCAAAGATAATTTGAATTCAGAATTGAAATTAGGTTGTTGTAATTTGGGAGTATTTATCACCTGTTCCAATAGTCAACGATTCCGATGCTGGATTTTGTTGTGTTTATATCAGTAGTATCAACCAATGTATTAGTATTTAACATAAATTATTCATATTAGTAATAATACCAACAGCATCAGCTATCCAGATCTATAGCTTATGGTCTATTAGCTTAATGTATTCGGAATTTATGTAAATGTTGGAAAAATATAAAAGTATTGTGAACCATAATCCAACGTTGTTACTTCGAACAATGTATGGTGTGGTCGTTGCCAACGGTCAGATCAATTATCTTTCATTCAGATGTAGAATATGAATTCGTTAGTGATGTTATGTAACAAAAGATGTAATTGAACCATTATAAAACACAGAAGGTAGAGTAACAATGATGAATCGGCATTGGTTGTTAATGGACATATCTTATGGTATGTTAAGGTATTTACCAATTAAGATTTTATTAGATAATAACATAAATTATTATTTCGGTAACAACGGTTAAAGAAAACAAAATGTTAACTCCATGAACAAAAAAAATGATGTTGTTGGATTAAGATTTTCATCTTCAATGTAATGTCAACGTAAACGTTGTGTTTCAATGATTAGTTCATTGGTTGTTATGGAGGTCGGATGTTGTTGTCGGAGAAAGTGATATTGAGATGATTGGTTTTATAGATGAGTTATTTAATATGAGTAAATTATATCCGTTAGGATCAGATCAATGATGATGGAGATGGAAACGAAACATGATGGAGTAAGGATCAATCACTCTGTTGTTGGTTAAAACAACCATGTTAAGGTACAAAGAACAACCCATTTCTTCATTAGATTTATTAATATCAAAACAAAACATCGATACATTACTTCAATGTTGTTGGGTTGGATGTTCGGTACCAATGCCATTAAGATTATAACAGGGTAATGGTAAATAATGTTCGGTCGTTTGGGGTTATCAGTGACTTGATCGGAGTATCGAACGTTTTAATCACTGAAAGTTATAACTATACTGTAAGAACTCCGATACCACATTGATCACAACGTTGACAACGAATATGGACAGCTCTGTTGAACAAACACCGATGATCAAACATCGAATCGATGTCGTTGTGATGTCGATACAACGAAGTGATGTCTTTGAAAGGTCTAGTACTTCGATATCGGTCTTATAGGTTAAGCATTACAAAGATCCAGTGTTCGGTTTTACAAACAAGAGGTTAAAACGTTTGAGTTTGAATCCGGTAAGCATGTAACGATAGGTTTAATAATCAGAGATGATTTAGTATTCAAGAACTATTATATGTGTAGTCTGATATGGCATAACAAGTTAGAATTTTGATACAATGGTAGTACCGAATGGGTTGTTTACATCTTTCCTCAGAAAGATTACCACTAGTAGTTCACTTATAATTAAAATGAAACCACCAAGAATTCCCGACTTTATAAGTATTGGGTTAAGAAAACGTTTGATCCTGTTTGTACAGACATGAGGATAGTGGTTGTTAGCAGTTATAATATCTTGGATCAAAACATATGTCAACTTCAATGAAGTTATAGTGGTTATGACTTGTAAACATGTTAAAAGTAACTGAAATATCTTAGTGATAAATTGGAATAACAAAAACCATAAGAACCATGGATCAAATCACATGTAAAGAACGAATTGAGGATTTATCTAAGTACAACACATGAACCATGTCCATATTCTGGAGACTTAACATGGTTAACAAAATCCGAACATTTATATCTGATTTAAGACCATTGTAGTCTTGATAAGATTGATAGGTTCATGGTATGTTGTTTAAAACAAATGGCATTGGATGGTGTAAATCTATTGAAATCATTAGGTTACATCGAAAGAAGTGTACGTTATCCAAGTGATTTTATATATGAGAGAATGGTTCTTGATCAAATGTTTAAGTTATTTCGGAACTTAATGATCTGTTTAAAACGGTTGAAGATAAATGTTTCAGATAAAATACCAAGATGTTGTTTAAGTTTTAATTGTTCGATATCTTCTCCATTTCATCTACAACCCAATCATCAACACATCATAAGTCCATTGAAGTAGGTATTTGATAGTTCATTAGTTTACCAACGGCCATAATATATTCAGCAAACCAACGTTAAATCAATTTAATTTGTAAGCTTAATTCCATCTAATACATCTATTCAATGACAATTTAAATTTATTATCCATAACTATTCGGTTGTTTAAAATATTAGTACAACATACCAACGAATTGATCTTTATCGATAAAGATGGTTTAAATCATTTCATATAAATCTGTTCGATTTTCTTAAATTAAACAAACCAATAAACAAAAATATATGGTCCATCTTTAACATCAACATGTTGTGTTGTCTACCTGTTGTTCCGTTCGAATTGTATAATTTTGTTGGATTTATACTACAACACATACGTTAGTGTACTTTAAAATAATGTGTAGTATCCAATTTCTGTACGTATATTTGTTGTTAAATTTATCAATTTATTTCATCATTAGTTCCATGTTTACCAACATTATCCCATCTCTCTTCCAATCATTCATTGAAAGAAACCATGAGTAATCATCACTATAACAAATCATATGTTATTGATTTACACAACAGATCGATAGGTCGGATGGCAAGTGTACTTATATTAATTCTTAAAAAGATTTATAATGATAATCCCCATTATACATCAAAGCTAATATTAACAAACGTTGGTTCATTGAAGATTAGTTCTAAATTGTTGAATAAAAAATACTGAAGACATACGGGATATCCCGGAGGAATAAAATTTAAATTTGGATACAATTTCGATGTTCCAACGTTGGTTAAAATGATATTATTGGGAATGTTAAATAAAACTTCGTTGGATAAAAGGTTGTTTAAAACCATTCTGATGATAAATGATTTACAAAACATACCCACCATCAACAACATCCAATATATTAATGTATAAAACTAGAACCTGTGATGGATGGATACATGCTAGTGCGGGAAAAAAGACTTCTGTTGCTAAAGTTAAATTGTGTTTAAATAATAAATTCGTGTTTGTAATTAACAATTCCGTTAACGATAATCGTAAGCATGATCCGTTGTTCAAATTTATTACTCACAATGTGTTCGATTTAATAAGACATAATAACTTCCAAATATTTGCAGATGTTAAGGGTGGTGGTATAACATCACAAGCACATGCCATAAGGTTGGCAGTAGTCAAATGTTTATTATGTTTGAATGATGGTATAAGACCGATTCTAAAAGCTAACAACTACATCACAACCGATTGCAGAATTGTTGAACGAAAAAAATATGGTCATCGTAAATCAAGGAAATCTTATCAATTTTCTAAACGTTAACTAATACATGTATAATTATTGTTTAAGAAGAACAACCTTTGAAACGGATGTGGTCGGATCTATATGTCACAACAAAAATGCAAGTGTAATTAGGACTGGAATTCCTTTTCTAAATCATGTTTTATCCCAATGATCAACTTATTCCGATCTATGTTTAAAGCTTTATTGTGTTGGAGATGTAATAATCGATTACCATCATACTTTCGAAGATATCGGTATTGTATTAGGAATGTTATTGAATAATATGGTTATTAAAAATAATTTATTTAGATATTCTCATGTAATAATTCCAATGGATGGAACGTTGGTACGTTGTTGTGTTGATTTATCGGGTAGACCTGGATTATACTGAACGAATAGTACACGATATAATTTATTCAATCCGATATTAGAATTAACATATACGTTGTTTAATTCGTTAGTATGGAATTCAAATATAAGTATACATATCGATGTCATCAAGTTTGATTCATTTCATCATGTAGCTGAAGCCATATTTAAAGCATTTGGTACATGTTTGTTTCGATCAATAAATGCGGTTCAAAACATCAACTCAACCAAAGGTTGTCCAATAATAAGTTGAAAGTAGCCATAATAGATTACGGATCAGGTAATTTGAGGTCTGTTGTTAGTGCTTTCGAAATGGCAGCTAGAATGGGATCTATAAATTGTGATGTGTTTGTTACGAACAAACCTGACGATGTAAGTGACAGCAACAAAATAATCCTACCAGGTGTTGGAAATTATTTCGATTGTTTCAAACAATTATCAAGTATTCCGAATATGATTGATGCTCTTAATTATTCTGTAAAGATAAAACTTACCCATTTTCTTGGGATATGTGTTGGCATGCAGTTATTATCTAGTTTTAGTTTGGAAGGTAAGAAAACATGTGGCTTGAATTGAATACCAGGTTCAGTAACGAAGATACCTCCATCTTGAAATGTAAGAGTACCGCATATTGGTTGGAGTTTGATCAAACCGATTAACAATCACTTTTTATTCCCAACATCCACATCAAACAATTCCAATCATAGTGCTTACTTCGTTCATTCGTATATTTATAAAGTATTAAATCCATCCAACATCTTGGCAAGTACATCGTTTTGTAAAGATATAACGGTTGCTGTTTGTAACAAAAATATAATTGGAGTACAATTCCATCCAGAGAAAAGTCACAATTTTGGTATTATGTTCTGTAAAAACTTCTTACTCTGATCAACAGAATTCAAATAGTGATATATATACCAGCTATAGATATTAAAGATAACAAATGTGTTAGGTTATACAAAGGTGACATGAACCGATATAAGGTATACAAGAACTCACCAACAGAAGTAATAGACGAATTCCAACTTCAAACCTTAAGTACGTTGCATATAGTTGATTTAGATGGAGCGGTATGTGGTAAACCGAAGAACTTTAGAACTATTAAAGAATTTGTTGATTTAACTAACTGTAATATTCAATTAGGTGGTGGAATACGAACCATGGATACACTTGAAAGATATTTTGACATTGGTGTAACCAAAGTAATATTAGGTACTTCTGTTTTAAGTGATATGAGATTTTTATCTGAAGCATGTTATAAGTATCCCGGTAGGATATGTGTTAGTATTGACACATTGAATGGCATGATCTTGGATATGGGATGGACTAACAACACGGGTAGAAAGGACCATGAGATAATAGAAATGATAGCTGGATTTAATATTAGTTTTATTGTTTGAACCGATATTAATCGTGATGGAGTAATGGAAGGTATTAATACAACAGGTTTATTAAGGGTGATAAACAAAAGTAGATTACCAGTGGTTGTTTCTGGCGGTGTTACAAACGTTGCTGATCTGATATTTTTAAGAAACAATTTAAATGATAGTTTGGCCGGTGTAATATGTGGTAGGGCCCTTTATGAGGGCTCAATATCCATTGATATAATAAAACAACTCGAAGATGACTAGTTTAACCATTAGAATAATCCCATGTATAGATGTTGATTATAACAACGTAGTAAAAGGTACTAAGTTCTCTGATTTAACAACGATCGGTAGTCCAAGTTTACTTGCTAACAAATATAGTGTTAGTGGTGCTGATGAACTTTGTTTGCTTAATGTAACAGCTTCATCTGATAACAAAATGATATTATATGATACAATATCGAGGATTGCTGATACTTGTTTTATTCCATTGACAGTAGGTGGAGGAATAAGGACGATAAAAGATGTTGAGTGTTTGTTGAAGGCAGGAGCAGATAAGGTAGCTATTAATTCAGCTTCTGTTATGAATCCAGAGTTTATTGCCAACTGTGTTGAAAGATTTGGAAGTCAGTGCATCGTTTCATCAGTTGATTGTAAGGCAGTCAATGGTACTTGAGAGGTATTCAGTCATAGTGGTTTAAGATCAACAGGAATTGATGCCTTGGAACATATATGTAAATTAGTTCAATATGGTGCAGGTGAGATTTTATTAACTTCGATTGATAAAGATGGAACAAATGGTGGTTATGATATACCTTTATTAAAATCTGTTTCTCAACTTGTTAATGTACCTGTTGTTGCTTCCGGTGGAGGAAGTGAATTCAGACATGTTGTTTCGGCAATAATCGAAGGAGGTGTTTCAGCGGTGTTACTTGCTTCAGCCTTGCATTATGACAGATATTCTGTTTCACAATTAAAGTATTTTCTAGGACGATGCGGAATACTTGTTCGAGATGACTATTTAAGCTACGGTTTATGTGATTAAAAATAAAACATATGTTTAAGTACATCATAAAAACGAACATGGTTCAGATACTTATCATTTATTACATATTTCTTACATAAAAATGATGGATAATGTGTTTGCTGGCGGAATGAGATCTTGGAATTGTTGGAATTTGTATGAGTTAATAGATTTAGTGAGTATTAAATCTCAAATAATATCGGATCAAAACTCATGAACAACAAAGATGGTCGTTGCCGGTCCGAAGTTAATACTTAAAAAGATAGGAGAAGAACAAACGGAATTATTTCTTGCACTTAATTACGAGACTAATCGTGAGGTAGTAATGGAATCCGTTGATCTGATTTTCCATGTGGTTCTTCTAGCAAGAAGAATAGGATTAAATCTAAACAACATAATGCGGTTGATTGGTTATGTTAATACCAAAACATCGACACAACATCCGATTAAACGACCTAATTTATTAAGAGTAAACAAACCTAATTACGGAATGAACTACCCGTTGTTAATTCACAACATCCGAAGGATTAAACAATGTAATGTTTTATTTGATAGACTTAACAGTTCGATATTAAATTTATTCATGGTGGTTGTTGGTCTTGGAACAAATGGTTGTCGGTATCACGATGTGTTGAACATGTTGTTCTTCGATGTTTTACGAAATATTATAACTTTGATTTGTAATAGAAATATTAAATATTCGGAGGTTGTAAATGAAGTTATCAACAGAACGAGATAGAAACATGAATTCAAATGATGTAATAATGGCAATTGATAGAGGTTTGATGGTTAGTTTTACAGAATAATGATGAGATTAAGTAGAGTTCGAAACACATCAATAGCACGACTGATAAATCAAACATCTGTTAGTTTTGTTTCGGCAAACTCCATCTATGTTAAGTTCTCTGTTGAACGTTTTCCACCAAGAAAGATATCTAATCTAAGTAAGATGTTGAAATCCGATCTGAACACAAATCAAACGAAGTTATCAGAATTTAATAGTATTACTTGTAGTTCCGAGAACAAAAACAGACTTAATTCCACTACTTTCTTGTTTGTTGTACTCAGACGTTTGTGTAATTGTTCGATTGTTTTACATAATCTTTTGATCCAAATGAGATGTATGTTGATTTCGAACACTTCAATGTTCCATGATCTCGGCATGAACAACATGCTTTTAATTAGTGGTGATAAATATGCCACCAATAAAAGAAGAAGTGATGATGTTAGTCCATATAAAATTAGAAGACTTCTAAGAAAGAAAAATGTGTTTAATATTGGTACAGGTTATCCCGACAACCATATTTTATGTTCGGGATCATTCCAAGACTTGTTTACCATGTTGTTAAACAGAGAAAGTGGTTGTTCCATGCATATTACTCAAATCTTCAACCATATGGATAACTTCTTAAGAAATAATCTAAGATGTTCGATATTTAAATTGGGTAGTTTATTACCAGGATTATTTATTTCATCAAAACATCCACTTGCTGTGGATATAAATTTAAAATGTGGAATATATCTGACAAGACCGGTAAAAGAACTTTTGGAAAGTGAATATCTCGATGAGAGAGCCGCATTTCTGTTTAATATGTACAGAATCATAGAAATTATTAAAAATGATATCACATGGATACAAGTTTTCACACTAAACAAAACACGAATCTTAAAAGAGATCATTTGGATGCTTAACGATTTAACTTATTATATAAGATATTGACGTTTAACAAATCGTAACGAATGCTATGCAGTAATGAGTGATATGCATAATGCATATAAAAGAAGATAAATATAAGTTCCGCATCACAACGTTCGATCTTAACAATCTGAACGATATTCTTTCAAATAGTCCATTATCGATTGATTCAACAGGTTGGTAATAGTCTAAATTCTCTAAACTGATGCCAATCCTCAACATGTTGTTTAATGTATTCGACATATGTGATAAAAAAGTTACAACAAGTGATTAATTTTAAACATTAAAGGCAAGAAAATGTTCGGACGTTGTCATTTATGATTCATTTAATTCATTGTAATGTTTATATTTCATGGCATGTATGTGGTAGTTAGAATGTTGTTAATCCCACTTTGATAGAAGTGGTCATATGTTTCCGTTCCATACATGAACTAATGGATGGTAAAAATGTTCGATAAAACACAACGACCAAAAGATTCAATCAGTTGGATGGAGTTGATTAAGTTTTACATAATAAATTCATCATTTCGTTATCAAAATACCAGGATTATTAACAGAATTGTAAACATATTATTAAGTGATCAGTTGTTACCAAGATTGATCAACCATCTTTATGACCTGTTGTTTACCACCTACGAACATGGATATAAACTACTTAAACTTCTTAAAACAAAAAAACTAATACATTTACATCAAACAACAACGTCCATGTCAACGTTGGCCATCATGTTAGGACTGTTTGTTATATCGAATCATACAATGTTGTTAATTTCTAAGACCATTCCATCATAAATTTATACATTTGATCACCAATGACAACTAGTGAGAACCAAAACTTATATAAATCGTATGTTTGTTGTTAGGATGTTGTTCCAAGCTTTTAATTAAACCCACATATGGTACATGTTATGGCAGTATACATTCCAATTCGAAGACAAAATATCGATTGGATAAACCTCGGTTGCAAACACATTTAAGTGTATAACCTATTTGTTCGATGTAATTTATGGTAACAACCGAATGATCCGAGGACGTTGGTTTAAACCATTATAATTGTTGGTAAATAAAACAATAGAGGTAGATAGTAGATATCTTAAACGGAATTAAAAACCTATGTTTAACTGTTCTGTTGTCAAAATTTATTGGTTCATCCTACCAACCTTTCAATGGTTAAATTGTATCAAATCATGGTAATGAAAACAAACAAGATATTAGACCGTTTGAACCTAAAACAAACAACCTCAAACATCAAACACATCATTATTATGTTCAACATTTAACAATGGTGAAAGATATTTCAATGTGTGTTCAGGTTGCCATTCTATCGAGGAAGGTAAACCTCATAAGCTTGGTTCAAATCTTTTGAACGTTGCGGTTAGATCAGTAGCATGTTGTTCCGTTTATACTTATTCTTCAGTGTAGATTGATTTATCAGATTTCAAGTGGATGTTTAACAGTTCAAACAAATTCATCGAATATCCATTGACCTTTATCAATGGAACATACATGGATTTTCTTGGGATTAAAGATCCGGTTGAAAGCATGAACATATTGGAACATTTAAATCATAATTCATCTAAACCACTCTTATTCAACAGATTTAAGTTAAATTAAATGAGAATACTTGTAACTGTTAAAATCATCTATGATCCGAAGATTGAACTGAGACAACAAGATGGCATGTTATGCTTCGAGAATATAAGTCGTGTTATTAACCCTATCGATGAAGAAAATATAATGGCTGTTGTTGAGTTTAGAAACAAATATCCGAGAACAACGTTGTCAGCAGTCTGTATAGGTAATAATGTTGATGAAAACATCTTCAAATATGTGTTAGCAATGGGTGTAGATGAAGCATTTATGTTTCGATCTGTTCAGTGTAAAACACAAGATTTTGATGACTTAACGATTGCCAAAGTACTTAAGAGATTTATTAAGACAAATAAATTTGATTTAGTTCTAACAGGAAAATCAACGTTCAGTAACAACGTTGGATGTGTTGGTCCGGCATTAGCAACCCTCCTGGGTTGACATCAGCTTTATTATGTATGTAACTTATTAAAATTAACAAACAACGAACTAACAGTACAATGTCATGCTTATAACAGAACTATGACATTTGGTATTAAGTTACCATGTGTTCTGATTTGTAATTTTACTAAACTCATTAGATATCTTGGTTTATTAAACATAATATCGATGTTAAGCAAACCAGTGAAAGTGATACCTCTACCTAATTTAAATATTAAATCGAATCCATGCATCGAAACACAAGAACTGTTGGTATTAAACAAACCACGAAAGTGTAAGTTCTTTGATGATGTCAACGACCTAATGAATACTATATTCGGTTAAAACAATGAAAGCATTAGTAATTTTAGAAGCTGTAAACAACAGGTTTAGTTCAACAGACCAAAGGTTAATAGATTTTGCCACAAGGATGTGTCCAAACGTTGACGTGTTGGCTATAAATTGTAATGTGGTTCGAATAATGGTTCTTAAACGGATTAACAATGTGTTTATATTTGCTTGTAAAAGACCAATCAATGTTTTAAGAGATTATCATAGGTTATCTCTCATCGTGTCCGGATTATTACTGAAATATGATATAGTTCTAGTCGATAATAATTCAAACCTACATCATATTTTATGTTGTGCCGGTGCTGCTATCAACCGATGTGTTATTTCCGGCATCCATGATGTTATAGACTACAACGTTTTCGCAATGTTGTTACATGATGGAAAACTGTTGAAATATATCAGCTTCAAACATCCAAGTCCATGGTTAATGTCCGTTAGACTGTTTTATCCGACACTTCTCTTCGAGAGTAAAAAACCAGATAGACAACCAAGTTTAACCTCAAGGATCCAGATAATAAACTTTAATACCGACCATTGTTTGAAGTTGTTAACTTATTCAAGAAAAGATTTAGGACCATATGGTTTGGATTTACCAAAGTTAACAGAGGCAGATATAGTTATTGCTGGAGGACGGAGTTTTGGTACATCAGAAAACTTCAAGAAGTGGTTGTTACCATTGGCTCTGAAGCTTGGTGCCGCCATCGGAACAACAAGAGGTGCCGTTGAATTGGGATGTGCTCCATCAGAGCTTCAAATTGGAGGTAACTACCAAGTTATATCACCAAAACTTTACATTGCGTTTGGTATATCTGGATCAGATCATCATTTAGCAGGTATTAGATTTGTTAAATCCATTGTTGCTGTTAATACCGACATAAATGCTCAGATATTTAGTCTATCTAATTATGCCATAGCATCGGATATGTATAAAGTTATAACAAAAATGATGGATTGGTTACAAAAGAACACAGTTAAGAATACTGATTTCTTAATAAACAAGTTCAGAAACACCGTTTAATTAGTTAATTACCTGATTATTTTAATCTATTTGATACATTTATTTTAATTTTATATCTCTAATACATATTATCACAAACAAAACAACATCTGATATCCATCCTATATTCATATTAATTATCCTATAACCCATGAGATCATTTACCATCTCGTTAGCTTAATAACCTTATATTCAAAGATAATCTGTTTTGAATAATTTATGTGTATATATTAGCAGTTATCATTGATTAGTTTGATTAATTTACTTAACGTTTAGATCGAATGAAACAACCCAGATGTTCCTTCTTTGATAGAATAAATGTTCGGATTCATTGTTAAACTTTTTAAAACCGATCTATGGTTAACAACATCTAAACCCAACATCTTGTTTATAAACAAGACCTAAGTTCATGTATCTTCAGATGTTAATCAGACGTTTATTATATAACTTAATTTAATATTTATGGTTTCATGGACGTTTTAAGATGTTTTAAACGTTGTAAATATTTGATTTAATTTTATATTATAAATTGGTTTCTATGTATTTATATCTTGTTGATGTAAAAAGACTAGTTGTTATTTTCAGCGGATATAGCTTAATAAGGCTATAGCATAACCTTGCCAAGGTTGGAATTGGGTGTTCAAATCACCTTATTCGCTCCTATTGTGTATATTCCTAGTTATTCAATGATAATTTTATCAAGTAATGAATATACATAAACTCTTTTGGTTATTAAATTCATTGATAAATAACATCAACTATAATCATTAGTAAGTTAATACGTTTACCATCCATCCATGTTTAAATTCATCTAATGATCTGAGATACCGATAAAACCAGTAGGTATATTAAACACTTGTTCGATCACATACATTATATTAATAAATAATTTATAGCCAACATCCTCGATCAACATAGCTATTGATTCACGGTGTTTGATGTAGTGATCTGAGATTATAACCAAACATATTGATAAGATGATCGAATATTTGGTTTTACATCCATATCGATGGTATAAAAATTAACTTATCGTACATGTTGCTAAACAAAAGGTGAACTCTACCAACATGAACACCAACGTTCATGAACTCTTTTATATTCGATAACAGTTTAAAGTTTTATTCTTCGATTATTCTCAATTGAACATAAAAACAGTTATAAACTTATACAAACATTCGATTAAAGTATTCATGTCATGACATCTTGATCCATGTTACTGTGTTGGTCTAATTACAAATTCTAATACTAAACTACAACTAATAAAATGATTAAAACTTGTATATAAACCGATTTAATTCGGATATATAATATTTACCTAAGCATTTTCTGCTTATCGAAACGATGAACAACAACATCCATGTTGGTGATTACAACTTCAATTCCATTGTTCGATATTAAACACAGAGATGTTGGAACCGAGTAAATCTCAATCTGGTTATAAGACTGTAGATTGGATTAGATGATACTGGTGATTAAATAATTGGTCAATGATAACATCTTCGTTTATAACCGGTATTAACTAATAAACTTACCTACTTCCATCATGGTCAATAATACAACGTACATGAACTTGAAATTAGATCGGAATAAACCAATTTAAAACAACAAGTAGTTCCAAACATGTTGTTGTCATCGTGTTGTGTTGAAACGATTGATTTGTAGTTAACAACAATGGAATCGATATTAAATGATGTGTTTAAACATTGGTTTATTGGATCCAGTTGTCGATGATTTGTTAACTGGTTTAACAACAGTCCATTCTGACATCTGGTTGTTGGCCGTATATCGGAACCAAACGTTTGAACCAACATCCATGAGCTGATTACCTTCACCGTTTAATTCAACAAAACAAAACACCGAACCATGTTAAAACAAACATGTGGTACAGATGTTGGTTATGGCGGATAAAGATTGGAAGTAAGGATTAGTTTCGGATCATGTTCATGGTATGGTTATAGATCAGCAACGAATATATGGAAGCGGTTAACAACGTTGCATTAATGTGTTGGGATCACTTCAAGGTTACCATCAATTGATTGGATTTAAGGTGGGATGGTACATTCTGTACTTCAATCGAAATCAAACGTTGGATTAATGTGGTATTAGTCAGGATGGAGATCGGTTCGATGTTACAACGTTTGAATGGATGTGGTTGTAAACGAACAGACTCATTACCATCTAATGTTCTGATTGATGTTATAACACCAAAATCTCTTATTTAAACATTTACTACATCAAGTTATCAACTGAATCAAATTATCCGAACAAAACATCTTCACTAAACAACATTCGGATGTTACAACGATTCTTATAACATTTAACAACGGAAAGAGGTTTTGTTAAGCTTAAAACTTCTACATAATATTTATACTATAACTTCCGATATGTCTTATACAATAAACTTTATCTTATACGAAAGATCCGAACATTTTGTTTGATATTTCGGTTTATCATGTTTTAATCAAAGTGACAAAATGTTGAAGTTAACACGTTCCCTGTCTAAGTTATATAGATATTCACGATTACCTTACACCGCATCTATATCTGTTCTTGTCAAGGATCAAATTTCTATTAAAAATATGAAATATGAGTTAATAAGTCTAAATCTATGTAATTATAGTTGTAAATATAATTCGGAAGTTATTCTTCGGATCTTTAATTCAAAGTCCATTATTTCAGGTAAAACCAACATGGATGAGTTTGGTATTGGTTTTAGTAGTGGTAACAGCATCCGTGCTATTACGTTTACCTCTTGGTCGATATATTCATTAAAATTATTAAAATTACTAACACTATCAGGTGGTTCTTCAGGAAACTGTGCCGCAGCATTATCACTCATAACAACGTTGTTAGCCATTGGTTCAGATACTGGCGGTTCTATTCGACAACCTGCTAACTACAATGGCTTAATTGGATTAAAGCCCACATATGGCAGATGTTCTAGATGAGGATTAGTGGCTTACAGTCCATCGTTGGAACAAATTGGAATTATGTCAAGAACAACATCCGATTGTTCGTACTTGAGTTCTATTTTGTTCGGAAAAGACAACAAAGATTGAAACACATTCAATATACCTGTTCCTAAATATCAATTGTACAACAATTGTCATGAAAATGAACTTATGATTCTAAGAAAACATTCACCATGTCTAAACACAGATTGAACATATGGGTTATCATTGATCAATCGTATTGGAATAAACATAACAGAAGGTAAACTGAGTAATATAGCTGTTATCTTACCTGCTTACTGTGTTTTAACATCTGTTGAGTGTTTCTCAAGCCTATCTAGGTATAATGGAATCCGTTATGGTTTAAGATTTAAAGAAAATAATCCATTCCTATTATATAAAAAAATAAGATCTGTTGGATATAATCCGGACATTAGAAGAAAACTTATGACTGGTATTTACATATTATCATCTAAATTAAACAATTTTAAATTGTATTCAAAAGCATTGAAATATAGATTTATAACTAAAAGTAACCTGATAACGTTGATAAAAAACAAAATTGGATTGATAACTCCTGTAATACCGCATGTGAATTTAGGTATTAATTATATAAGAACCAATACATTCAACCATGATATTTATACCATTTTAAGTAATATTACCGGATTACCAAGCATTACGATACCTTTGGGTATTAACAAGAACAGTATCCCATTTGGAGTTCAAGTTATAGGTAATCCATTTGATGAAGTAAATCTACTTTCACTTTGTAAACACATACAAGAAGTAAATGGATTAATAATACCATTTGATTGATAGAAGTGATCTCCGTATCTGACCGAAACAACACGCCAGTGTTCATTTATACATCATAATATTTATATAAATTTAAATAATATTGAATGTAAACATGTTTAATAAACAAATAACCTATCTTCGATAATATCGATCGACTGATGAATGGGTTGTATAAAATAATTAATATATATATAATAATAACAACTAAATCAAATGTTCAAATGTTGGCCAAAACCGTTGTAATTAATTGTTTTCGATCTATTTACATAATTGATTGTAAACAAAATAAGTCATAATTCTACATGTATTTAACTACTATTAAATAACAATGAACTCATTTATTAGTAAACGTGCCGAATTCTAACCAAACATGCTAACAACATTCGTGGATATTACATCTGTTATAACCGAATGTTGTGTTTACAGATTAAAAACATTACATCGTTTTCACAGTAGTTAATAATTTATACTTTATTCATTAAAAGAGAAAGAAAAGTATTCGTTTAATCATCAACAATGTTGTCTGTTTGTATTTTATATGTTATATTAATATTAAACTAATCCTGTTATAATCTCGATAGAGATCTAATACAGAGTTCATTAAACGAGATAATAGGTATACGAAGGTAGGGTTGTTATGGGTTAGTTATTATGTTTTTAAAACAAAAGGAATGGATAAGAGAAAGAATGGTTGTTTAGGATCTAAGTATTCTAACACATGTTTATAGGTTATATTATAATACACCTTGAACCAAAAACCCATGGTTTTAATAAGTTTATACTGACCACTCATTAATTTTAACATCATAAACAGCATAGCAATTACGTTTCCATGTTGTAATGTTTAAATTATAAATGATTCAGATATTCGAAATAATTCATTGGTTAGTTGTTTTGTTGGTATTTATAATTTCGTTGGTATATTAAACGTTGATACAAAAAAATAAGATATATAGGTATCAATTAACATGTAAGTAGTCATCGATGATTTTATCCTATGTTATGGCAGTAATAATCCGATATATTTCATTGATGTTAGTATATAGGTTTGTATGTATTGGTTAATGAAGTTGTTTGTTGGTGTTGGTCTTGATTTGTTTGATTGTTAATAACCAAAATCCATGAGTAATCACTTCACAAGTATATTACGTTAAAACCATTGAAATATAAACAGACTTTATGATGTCAATTAAATAAATTTTATTCACTTACCAGATATTATCCGATGATAACATTAAGTCAATCAATAGGATTTACATTAAAAAACAACAACAAGATAACAAGATACAAGTTTGAGTTGTGTTGTATCTGTTTCATTGGGGTTTTAAACAACCAAGTTCATAGGTTTATGTATCAAATGTTAGACAACGGTTATATGTGAAGTTATAAAAGAATTATTACCTAGTATGATGTATAAGTATTAACATGATTTTATAGTTATATTTATAATAACACATGTTTTAATGGTTTTATCTAAACCGAATCTATTCACATGAAATTCTATTATTTATAATAACTTACCATGATAAATATGGTTGTTAAAATATCTGATCCATTATTGTAGGTTATAGAGATATAAATTCTGTTTATCTGTTATCCATGTTCTATTTGGTTATTAATATCGGTCATTTAACACAACGCCCATGCCAACATCCGATGTTAGTAGTGTGTACACATGTTATTAATGTGTTGGGTGTATCAACACAAGATATACTTGGCATGTTTAATTAGATTTATCAGTTTGTAATAACTGTCTATAATTAAATTAATTTCAGTTATTGGGTTTTATTTATCAACATTCTAATCATTAATCTGACTTATTAGAAGTTACTATTAATCCCTTTTTATTCTTACTACAAATATTAATTAGTTATTAACAACGAGGTGATGTTATGATAATTCCCATCATGATCAATGTGTTATTTATTTATATATATATATGTTTATGTTTTAAAAATTCTCATGAAGTGATAGATTCTTCGTTGGCATTTTTGTTGTTGTCAATGTTTATAATCTTTTTTAATTAAAAAACAAATGAATTATAATAATAAGATTGGATTATTAACATCACGGTGTAGTAGTTTCTGGGTTGTTGTTTATGATATTTATGTTTGTTTAATGGCTAATCAAAGTGTTCGGTCTTTTTAAAAAGAATTAATCGATGAAAGTTGACATATGGTTATATTGAATAACTTTGATTAATAAAGCAGTTAGTTTGTTCGTATACCTTTTTAACGATTAGTTGACTATGTTATGAGCCAATTACAACATCCAAACGTTGGGATTTATCTTCTAATTTCGGTTCTATATTCCCATAGGTTTAATCTAATCCTATTAAACAACCGCTAACAACATGTAGGTAATGGTTAAGAAAAAACCCGATTAACACATCTCCTTCCATCCAAAAACCGTTAATAACCAACATCTATGTTGTTCAAATTATAATCCTGATAGATTAGTGGATACATGCATGTGTTAACATGTTCGTTGATAAATAATAACATCATAACAACAAATAGTTGGTTTAATAGTTTTATTCTGATTTATATTACTTGTTAATTAGTTCATTGATGCATGTGGATTTAAGTTATATCGTGATGTTAAATATTATTATCGATGTAAATATACATATTTCATTAAATTAATACAATCAATAGGATGGTTGTACCATCCATTCGTTGCAATTAACAATAATGTGTTTAAACTTCTTACATCCGATGTTTATGTTTCACTTTTGTTAACTTGTTTAAAATTAAATCAAATTGGTAAAGAAACCAAAAAAAATAACAATGTATTATCAGATTTGTAACATTTATGTGCATATATGTGGATGTTTGGCTTGTTTCAACATTTATTTATTTATAATAATGGTTTTCGTTTTACTTCTATCAGCTAGTATTGATTCAGTGTTGATAAATGTCATGTGTTTGGTTTGTTATCAGCATCGATTGATGTTTTATCCATAGTTGGTTAATACACACAAAATAATTACAACCGTTTGTTTAATCCGATCTGATTTTATTTCATTGTTATGTTATAGGATTTAAAACGAGTTGTTTTCAGTATTACGTTTTGTTCAGTTATAGGATATTAATTAAATGCATGAAATAAATCATGTTTAAATTACGGTTCGTATTGATACTAACAGTAAGTTTTCTTGATGTTTATATTGAATAAGTTATTATTATTGTGTTGGTATTTTTGATGCTGAATGTTGAGATGTTTACTCGTTGTTCCAAAAAAAACAGGTAGATATAATAGTTTATTTTTTAATTTGATTGGATATCATGATGAAGTATATAATCCGATGTATATCTGTTGGTTAATTGTCTGTAACTTAATTATTTGTAACATGTTTTTAACAATACGGTCTTTATAATCTAAACGATGAAAACAACGAAGTGATGAGGATATAGATTTGTTCAACGTTATAACTTTCTGTCTCATCTAACTGCAACAGGATGTTATGTCATGAAATGAATAGTCTTATCATGTTGTTGTTATTAAGTATAGAGATTACCTTTATGTTATTGGTTTTAATTGATAGAAATAGCTAACACTAACGTTGTGAGATGTTACACCATGTCTGTTTTTGGTTCTGTTTAATCGATTACATTTTATTATTCGGTAGTTAAGACTGGTAGTTACCATGATGGTTGTGGTTGATTAGTTGTTAATTCCGTTCGTCATTGTACGAGTTACACCGTTGAAGTTTCAAACGTTTACATTAAATCATTCGATGGTGGTTGTTTTAATCTGATATTCATGTTTTTATTAACATAACGGACAACAACGTTGTCATGGATTTTGTTAGGTATAGGTTGGTAATAATTTGTTCGTTGGTTTAATTTTAGATGTAGCCAATCGTCAGTTTGTTTGTTTGTTTGTTGGCTTTTGATTGTGATAATGAAAACAGATTGATTGGGTTAGTGTCGATAGAAATGTTGTGGTTCGGTGAAGGTTCATCAATGGGATGGTTGGACAACGTTGGTATGTTATCCGATAATAGTAGTATACGATATGTTTGGTTTAATTACAAATGGAAAGGTAACAACAGACATCGAACATCTTTATTAACCGATGTCATGAGGTTATGCACGAGATGGGAAGAAGGAGTGGTTGTAAGTTATTGAAGGTCAGGATGTTGTGTTTGATAAAATATTATTAGGTGTATGGATGTTGTACTGGGATATGTTAGATAATCGGCATTATAACGTATATTTGTTGTGATTAACGATTGAAACATGTTAGGTCTGATAAAATGAGATGAATTTGTTATGTTTAGTGATAACATTTGTATTAATTTATTCGGTTGTTGAGGTTGGTTGTTTCGTTCAGGTTAGTTCTCGATGATAAGATATCGTGATATTATATGAACCACATAAGCATGATGGTCGGATCGTGTTTCGTTTAATGTTATGATATTGAGAATATCTTTGATAAAAAAGATCAACAAAATGAATGATGTTGATGTATTGTAATATAAACGAACTTCTGATGAAACCGCAACAAAATAACAACATGTATGATTCATATTTGTTTATGTTTGGATCGGAAATATAAAGGATAAAATATCATTAAGATTAAGAGGTTTCGGTTCGTTATGTATCAGTTAGAACCTTATAAAGTGTTTGACGGTTACTAAAGTTACATTCTATGATACTCAGAACGTTTGGAACGTTTAGTATTATGTTTTATATATTTGTTTATAGTTCGATCTTTTGATTTGATAACTTGTTTCTGATGTTCAGTTTTAGGTTGTTTAGTTACATACCATTGTTTGGTTGTTTTTAATCGGAAGGATGTTTACCTCTTTACCTTCAGCTCGGTTTCTTAAAGAGGAAATGGAGGTCGAACAGACCTTCTAAGCTCGACTTTCAAGCTTCAAGCAAGTTACTAAGCATCATGTTAATTCGATATGGCTTAGATGATAAAGAGTTTGATCCTGGCTCAGAACGAATGCTGGCGGCAGGCCTAACACATGCAAGTTGAGCGGACAACCACAACAAGAGGTTGTTAGCAGCGAACGGGTGAGTAACACGTGAGAATCTACCTTGTTCAACGGGATAGCTTAAGGAAACTTAAGGTAATACTGTATGATTCCAAGATTTTGGTAAAGAGATTGATCGGAACAAGATGAGCTTACGGTAGATTAGCTAGTTGGTGGGGTAAAAGCCTACCAAGGCCAAGATCTATAGCTGGTCTGGGAGGATGGACAGCCACATTGGGACTGAGACAAGGCCCAAACTTCTACGGAAGGCAGCAGTGAGGAATATTGGACAATGGGCGAAAGCCTGATCCAGCCATGCCGCATGAGTGATGAAGATCTTATAAAACGGGTACAGAAAATGTACCTTGGGATTGTAAAACTCTGTTTGTTTAGTGATAATGATGATAGTAATTAAACAAAAGCTCCGGCCAACTTCGTGCCAGCAGCCGCGGTAATACGAGGGGAGCGAGTGTTGTTCAGTATTATTGGGCGTAAAGGGTATGTAGGCGGTTTTGTAAGTCAACAGTTAAATCTTGGAACCTAATTCCATAGCGGTTGTTGATACTGCATAACTACGAACTTAATAGGGGTGAACACAATTCCAAGTGTAGAGGTGAAATTCGTTGATATTTGGAGGAGTACCAGAGGCGAAGGCGGTTCACTGGGTTAAGTTGACGCTGAGGTACGAAAGCGTGGGGAGCAAACAGGATTAGATACCCTGGTAGTCCACGCCCTAAACGATGAGTGCTAACATGTTGAATGTAAACGTATACCGGGAGGTACATCTTCGGATTTGCCAAAGGTTACATGTTTACGTTTGATTGTATAGCTAACGCGTTAAGCACTCCGCCTGGGGACTACGACCGCAAGGTTAAAACTCAAAGGAATTGACGGAGATCCGCACAAGCGGTGGAGCATGTGGTTTAATTCGAATCTACACGAAGAACCTTACCAGCTCTTGACATTTTAGGCTAAACATGTTGGAAACAACATGCCACTTACAACGTAAGAATGCCTTGAACAGGTGCTGCATGGCTGTCGTCAGCTCGTGCCGTGAGGTGTATGGTTAAGTCCCATAACGAGCGGAACCCTTGCTCATAGTTGCCGAAAACAAATAATGAGTGGCTCTCTATGAGGACTGCTAATAACAAGTTAGAGGAAGGTGAGGACAACGACAAGTCATCATGGCCCTTATGGGCTGGGCCACACACGTGCTACAATGGCAACTACAAAGAGTCGCAATACCGTGAGGTGGAGCCAATCTCAAAAAGTTGTCTTAGTTCGGATTGTACTCTGCAACCCGAGTACATGAAGTAGGAATCGCTAGTAATCGTGGATCAGCATGCCACGGTGAATACGTTCTCGGATCTTGTACACACCGCCCGTCACACCATGGGAACCGATTTTATCCAAAGGTTCTAGATTTAGAATCCAATGTAAGGTTGATGACCGAGGTGAAGTCGTAACAAGGTAGCTGTAGGGGAACCTGTGGCTGAAAACAACAAAATTGTGGTCTTTAGTCAAGACTACATCATTTCTTTGAATGGGAGTAACAACGACTTGTTTGAGGGTACTAATTCAGTACTTAATGTTTGAATTTCTGAGTGAACAGCTACTCCATTTAAACTATGGGGATAACGTGGTTACCTTTTTCATAAGGGATGTTTATTGCAGAATAAATATTGATGGAGTTCATCCATCTATCCACCAATTTACTTAATACCATATGTGATAACATCAACAATCTATGTGATCGATATCAGGTCCAACGTTCGATGTTATAAATCTTTATAAAAATTAATTCATTACCATATTCATTTCCATAACAACAAGATAAGATGTTTTGTTCTTAGTATTTCCTATGTTCCGAGTTCATAACTGTTTGATTTGATTCAATTATTTGTTGCTTATTGAGTAAATAGGTTCGGCCAATGGCGAGAAGTATGAGGGATGGTAGGTTTGGGTATCCAAACGTTTCAAATGTAGGTTTATATCAGTTTATATTAGTTGTTTACATATATTTTATTCCATTAAATTGTTCGGTTGTTTCCAACGATTGTTGTTTTTAGTTAATTGGAATTATAGTGTTTGAAAGCATCCGGTGGATGCCTTGGTATGCATAATAAATGACAAAACATGGAAGAAACGAAGTGTTGTTACCATCTCTTATTGAGACGGACCTTGGTCGTTGATCCAAGGTGTCATGGACGCAGGGAACTGAAACATCTTAGTACCTGTAGGAAGATATATCTAGGATATTCTGTTAGTAGCGGCGAGTGAAACCAGATCTTGGCTGTTATCTTGATGCTGATAGTAATTGTTTGGAAAAACAAGCGGGATGGGGTGATAGCCCCCATCTTGTTGGCATCAAGGTTGATGAATAAAGTAGAACGAGACACAACGGATCTCGTCCGAAGATAGGAGGACCACCTTCTAAGCCAAAACATATATGCACAACCGATAGTGAACTAGTACCGTGAGGGAAAGGTGAAACAGATGTCCGAACAGGACAGTGAAACAGATCCTGAAACCGGTTGCCAACAAGCAGTCGGAGGGTCCAAAGACCTGACGACGTACCTTTTGTATAATGGGTCAACGAGTTGCTGTTGCAAGCGAAGCTTATAATTTGAATAAAGCGAAGCGAAAGCGAGTCCACAAAGGGCAACAACAAGTTTGCAGCTTCAAACCCGAAACCGAGTGATCTAACCATGGACAGATTGAAGGTTGATGTTTATCGACTGAAGGATCGAACCCGTACGTGTTGCAAAACGTTGGGATGATCTGTGGTTAGGGGTGAAAGGCCAATCAAACTCGGAGATAGCTGGTTCTCTGCGAAACCTATGTAGGTAGGTTGTTGGTTGTATCCCAACAGGGGTAGAGCTCTGGATGAGTGATTAAAATGAATAATTTTATTAAGTTCAACCAAACTTCGAATACTGTTGTCGGATTTAACCGATAATCACACTGCGAGCGATAACGTCCGTAGTGGAGAGGGAAACAACCCAGACTTTCGATCAAGGTCCTTAAATCTGAACTAAGTGAGAAAGGCAGTGAATGTTCGAAGACGATCAGGATGTAGGCTTAGAAGCAGCCATCATCTAAGGAAAGCGTAACAGCTCACTGATTGATGGATGTTCATGCCGAAAATGTAACGGGACTAAGTTCAGTACCGAAGTCAAAGACATTGCCAATCGAGCAATGTGGTAGCAGAGCATTCTGTAAGCCGTGGAAGGCAACCCGTGAGGGTTGTTGGAGGTATCAGAAGCGAGAATGTTGACATGAGTAACGATAATTGAAAGTAAGAATCTTTCACACCGAAAGACCAAGGATTCCCATTCCAGGATGTTCCGAATGGGGTTAGCCGGTACCTTAGGCCAAGCGCAAGCGCATAACCGATGGCAATCACGTTAATATTCGTGAGCCTTCAACAAGTGACTTAACTTAAACCTTGTCAAACCTTATTTGGATTGGTTTTGGCATACGTTTAATCGTTAACAAGAAACAACTTGTGGATATAGACCGTACCAAAAACTGACACAGGTGGTTGGGTAGAGTATACTAAGGTGTATGAGATAATTGTGCTGAAGGAACTCGGCAAAATGTATGTGTAACTTCGGGAGAAACATAACCTGACTTTGGGAAACCAAGGTTGGGTATAATAGAAACGGGGGAAGCGACTGTTTACCAAAAACACAGGACTCTGCAAAATCGTAAGATGAAGTATAGAGTCTGACGTCTGCCCGGTGCTGGCAAGTGAAGTCTTGATGTGAATAGCATTTAAGATGAAATCCCATGTAAACGGCGGCCGTAACTATAACGGTCCGAAGGTAGCGAAATTCCTTGTCGGGTAAGTTCCGACCAGCATGAATGACGTAACGACTTCCCCGCTGTCTCCAGCACAAGCTCAGTGAAATTGAAATCCCCGTGAAGATGCGGGGTACCTGCGGCAAGACGGAAAGACCCCGTGCACCTTTACTGCAACCTTGTATCGATGTACTTTGGTCAATTGTACAGTGTAGATGGTAAGCGATGACCGTTGGACGTTAGCTCAACGTAAGTTGCCAATGAAACACCATCCTGTTGCCAAACAACATCTTTATTACTGAAAGCCAATCTTGATGTAAGAAAATGCAAGGTGGGTAGTTTGACTGGGGCGGTCGCCTCCAAAAGAGTAACGGAGGTGTACACAAGGTAGGCTCATGACGGTTGGAAATCGTCAATAGAGTACAATGGCATATGCCTGCTTAGACTGCGAGACAGACATGTCAAGCAGAGACGAAAGTCGGTCATAGTGATCCAACGGATCCAAGTGGAAGGGACGTTGCCAACGGATAAAAGGTACGCCGGGGATAACAGGCTAATAACCCCTGAGAGTTCTTATCGACGGGGTTGCTTGGCACCTCGATGTCGACTCATCGCATCCTGGGGCTGAACAAGGTCCCAAGGGTATGGCTGTTCGCCATTTAAAGCGGTACGTGAGTTGGGTTCAGAACGTCGCAAGACAGTTCGGTCCCTATCTGCCGTGGGAGTAAGAGTATTGACGGAACCTGTCTCTAGTACGAGAGGACCGAGATGGACATACCTCTGGTCTACCTGTTGTCGTTGCCAACGGCATGGCAGGATAGCTAAGTATGGAATAGATAACTGCTGAAAGCATCTAAGCCGGAAGCTAAACCGAACAAATACTCTATTAAGAGAAGTGACAGACCATCACGTTGATAGGTCAGAGGTGTAAGTATGGTAACATATTTCAGCTAACTGATACTAATATCTCGAAAACTGTAACAACAAAATAACAACCTAATGAAGATAGGTTTAACCTTTAACAGTTGAACGATAACCCGAATTGACAACAAAATCCCATTGAGCTTAATCCTATATTCCGATGTACCTATCTCATCTAGATATTTAAATCTGATTCCTTCGATATCCAATGAAGTATCCCAACCTGTTCATGAAAAAAATCCACATGTCTAACATTATTATTAACAGTTTGGTTATATTAATGATGGTAATTCATGGTTGTATCGAACCAAACATCCCAACATCAGATTTGTTATGGTATGTTAAGTTAATTTGTTAGATGTTATAACAATAAATGTAGATGTTAAATCATTAATTAAAGGTAGAATATAATATGTTCAACATAACGTTTTCATTACAACGTTCGTAATGTCATTTTTTAGTTAATCCATGATTCATAAATAACATAAGTATTCCATTTCATGTGTAATAGTTACAATCGAATAATCCGTGTATTTCGAGATCATGTTTGTTCGAATAATACAACCGATCGGTTCATAGTTTTTAATTACATTTGATCATTTATTCATCGATAAAATATAAATCCTTATGGATGTAATTAGATTCTAAAATAAATGTATAACACAACCGAAATTCAAGTGTTTAACATAAGTTTTTCTCTAACTACAACCTACACACCATAACAACATCTATCAAATTGTTAATAATGTTAGACTTCTAACGTTCGATCTCGGAATGAATGGTTTGATTTCATGTTATTTGTTTGTTAGTATAATACTTGGTTCAAAATTTAGGTAATAACAGTTAAACATACCTGACCGTTGTATCCCACACAATCTGATAACAACAAACCAATATTCCATTAAGACCAATAAGGTTGTTATATATAAATCCGAAGTAAAAATATGTTGTAATAAGTTAATTGGAATTAATAGTTGAAAAAAAACAACAACGTTATCAGCAAGATTGGTTTAATCGAAGTAAATGGCTTGATGTGTTAAATGTATCTGATTCCTAGTGATTACCATCAAAGATACAGATGGAGTTATATCCCTCGGATGTTGTTTTTGATCTAATCGTTATTGTTAATAGTTTTTAACCGAAGGAATGATTGGTATTTAAAGATATAAAGTAAATTATTAACCATCGTTATAGATGGTAACTAAAGGTCATAGACCAACGTTATTAGCTATTTCATTTAAAGCCATAACTAAAGTTGCAATTGAAAGTACAACATCCAGTGAGGATTACGAGATAGTAGGATAAAAGATAAAATTATGTTTAGGAATAATGATTATTATTCTGGATAATATTTATAAATAAACAGATATAGGTTATGGAAGAGAATTTATAAATGACAATAAATCAACTCATAAAAGGAAGAAGAAGAAAAAACACGAAGAAAAGTAATACACCGGCCTTAAATGGTGCTCCATTTAGAAGTGGGATTTGTATTAGAGTTTATGTAACAACACCAAAGAAACCAAACTCCGCATTAAGAAAGGTGGCTAAAGTGAAGTTATGTAATGGAAAAGAAATAATAGCATATATACCAGGAGAAGGACATAATCTACAAGAACATTCAGCAGTAATCGTTAGAGGAGGTCGTGTGAAGGATTTACCAGGAGTTAGATACCATCTGGTTAGAGGTTTATTAGATTTGAAATGTGTTGAAGGTAGAAAAAATTCTAGATCTAAATATGGAACAAAGATGATGACATTAAGTAAGAAACAGTAATGTTTGAATACCAAAATTCCAACCCATCAATCAGTTGTGATAAATACTCGTTATTCATTAATTCAAAACGTTTAAACACATATAATTGTCACTTCGTTTGTTTTGGTTTAATCAGAGTAATAAACAAACATTATTTCAACATTAATGATGGAAATATCCATTTAATAGTATGTTAACTAATAACATTTGGAAAATTAACGGTCAACCGATGAACAACACCATCAAACGAATATGAGAGCGGTTCTTAATCATAATATCTCAAAGAAAACAACAAGTTAACATGAACGTTGTTACGGTAAATCCACTCTTTAAAACAAGTCTATCAACACTTGATGTTTTGGTTGAATCGATATTGAAAAATGAACTCATTAGACAAACCACAAGTTTGAACCTTATAGCTTCAGAGAATTTGGTTTCGAAGGCTGTTCTAGAAGCTCAAAACAACGTCTTCATCAATAAATATGCAGAAGGTTATCCTGGAAGTAGGTATTATGGAGGTTGTATGTTTGCCGATGAATTAGAGAAAGTGGCAATAGATCGAGCCAAACGTTTGTTCAAATGTGAATATGCCAACGTTCAACCCCATTCTGGTAGTCAAATGAATCAAGCAGTAATGTTGGCACTTCTGTCACCGGGAGATACTATCATGGGAATGGATCTTAAATGTGGTGGACATTTGACACATGGATCAACAGTGAATATATCCGGAATGTGATTCAAGAGTGTATCATATGGTGTTGATCTTAAAACTGGTACAATCGATATGAATGAGGTTCTAAACGTTGCCATAAGGCATAGACCGAAGCTTATAATCGCTGGTACAACCTCATATCCGAGAACAATAGATTGAAAAGCTTTCAGAAGAGTGGCTGATATAGTTGATTCGTTTTTACTTGCTGACATCTCACACGTTGCTGGTCTAATTGCCACCGGATTACAACCTTCACCAATCGATCATTGCGATGTTGTTACAACCACAACACACAAGTCCTTGAGAGGACCTCGTGGCGGATTGATATTATCGAACAAGCGGGAATTGTTTAATCGTTTATCTAATGCTGTATTTCCAGGATTACAAGGTGGACCGATGATGAACATTATAGCTGCTAAAGCAGTGGCTTTTCTCGAAGCACAACAAGATGAGTATAGAATCTGAACAAAATCTGTGGTTGAAAACGCTAAAGCTATGGTTGAACGATTCAAGCACAAAAAAATAGACATTGTTTCGAATGGAACAGATAATCACTTAGTCATGATAGATTTAAAGAACCTTGGAATTACTGGTAAACAAGTGACCTCTTGGTTGGACCGATGTTACATCACAGCAAACAAAAACACCATTCCAAATGATCTGCTATCAGCCAATACTACCTCTGGTCTAAGGTTGGGTACGTGTGCATGTACATCGAGGGGATTAAAGAAGGAGGATTTTGAGAGGGTAGCTGATATGATAGCTGATGTTTTATTAGAGATAAAGAATAAAGGTGAGGTATCACTACCGCTTGAAACAAGGACAAGGATGGAGGTATTGGATCTTGCGGATAAATATCCGATCTGTTATAATGTTTAGATTAAACAAAATTTCAACTTATTTATCGAACATAGTTAGGAATTCATTTAAATCTGTGATTGGTTTTGTTGGTAATCTGAAATCTTCAATGATTGACCGTCTGTTAGTGGTTAAAAGAATACCATTTGATATTGTTGGAACGTTGTGGTTTAAATCCATCATGGATTTCTTAGGTTGATACAAAAGAATCGATATCTTCGAACAAAATCCGACCTCCATTACACCGAACTAAGACATGTTTACTGGATTGGTTAAAACCCTTGGCATGATAGTGGATGTATTACCATTATCAGGTGGTATTAAGTTATGTATTATATCCAAGCTGAGGTTAAACGTTGGTAATTCAATAAGCTGTTCAGGAGTATGTCTGACCGTTGTTTCCGTTAATGAATACTACTTCGAAGTTGAAGTTTGAAGTGAAAGTTTATGCTTATCCGGATTGGTAGACTTACAACGATTCGATATGGTAAATTTAGAAGAACCAATCACACTTAACACACCATTGCATGGTAATATTACAAATGGTTATTCCAAGTCTGTTGTAACGATTGATAAAACATATGTTTATGGTGATAGTATTATCTTGGTAATTGAATGTCCGAAATGAATAAGCGATGAGATTACTTCACCGAGTTCCATCAGTTTGGATGGAGTTGCTTTAACGGTAACAAGATCCGGTGAAGACTACTTTGAAGTGTTATTAACACGATATACCATATTAAATACAACGTTCAAATATTTCGATACCAAACGTTGGTTCAGTCTGGAACAAGACGTTTCACAACGTTGGTGTTAAAAGATGTAAAGATATCAGTATTGGATACCGTTTATAGTTTCATTTATTCGTTTACCGATCGTAGATGACTTGATGAGTATACATCACGATTTAGTAATGGTGTTAACCTGATGTCCGATACAACGTTGATAAAATTGATGAAGTAAGGAGAATATAAAGATGGAACTGAACGATGGCAACAACAAGATGATGGAAAGATCTGTAAAGATAGAATCAATGAACAGATCGGAGATGATGATGGTAACCGATGAACATAGTGGTAGTAATTTTATATCGACACTAACAAAATAATGACAATTAAGTGGTGAACCATGGTCAATGAAAGGATTAATCGGATCATAAAGGTAGTAATTAAGTAAAGGTATCTGTGTGTTGGTTCGAAGGTTGTTTAGAGGTTGTTAATTCAGTCAGAATGATTTAGTAACAACAAGATCCGAAGTTTATACTCATGATAAATATGTTTAAACTACAATTTATGATAAATCTGTTAAAGATCAATCGATAATCCAACCACCATCTGATATTATCGGCTCAATAACAACCGATAGTCATCCTCTTAATACCTCTTCCTGTTCATAACTTACATCCAGTAATCTCTATTCGAATTACTTCGATAGCACGATGTTAACGATCCCAAGATTAACAGCTGTAACATCGGCAGCTCACAGCCGCTTTATCCCATTGATCATGTATCGATAACTAATCCAAACCATCATCTTCTGATCCAACGTTGTAACGTGTTATCAAAATTTAGTATATAAATGTTACCTTCATGTTGTTAACGAAGTACTCTACCATTGGATTTATTTATCTTTAAACATCCATCTTCATCGGATATAATTACTTATTAAAATCAGACATAAGATACCAGTATAAAAAACGTAATTACCGATGGTCTTAATGGAATAAAAACCCCAACGACCACCATTAGTTCTGTTGGTAAACTGTTTGGATAACTCCCAACGAAATCGTTGTAAACGTGTTGTTACTGTGTTGCGGTACCAATTAATAATAAGTTTAAATTAATTGTTTAATTTTCGATAACAGTCCCATCAATTCGATGGGTATACTCCAACCTCTTATTTAATTAATCGTCATGGTATAATGTTAATTCATAGAAAAAATGTAATGGTTTAATAACGGAAAAACAAAAATCCAACGTTCGGATCAACCACGAATACGTAAACGTTTCAACATGTTTCAGATCAAAAGATTTACAACCGTATACGCATGTAAGATATGGCATATGTTGTTATTCTAAATGGAATAAGTTTTATATTCTGAAACCATTGTACATGAAGGTTGATAACGATGTTATGGAACGATATCTGTTGTTCAAAGATTCGGTTAACATCATCGTACGAACATGTTAATGGATCAAGTTCTAAGTAGATTGGTATTAAGAGTTATAAACAAAAACAAGATCCGATTTAATTCAGATATATAATATTTACTAAGCACTTTCTGATTATCGAAACGATGAACAACAACATCCAT
>NZ_CM008790.1:0-47884 GCF_002774925.1 Candidatus Hodgkinia cicadicola | reverse complement strand
TGGAATGAAGAAGAGGTGAGAATAATAGTGATGAACGTGAATAGTGATGAAATGAATTGGTAAATTTAATAGTAAATGGATATACAGAATTTAAATACTACATATTGTTTTAAGGTACATTAATATATGTTTTGTAGTAATAAATCTGATAATGTTAATTATAATTTAAAGAAACAACAAGTAGACACCACAACATGTTGATGTTGGAGGTTGGCCGTATATTTTGTTTGTTGTGGGTTGGTTTTTAAATTCGTAGAGAATTGAACAGATTTATATTAAATGATTTAAACCATCTTTAATCGATCAGAGTTATTTTGTTGGTATGTTGTATCAATGTTGAAAACAACTAGATAGTTATGGATATCAAATTGTTGTTTAATAGTTGTATTAAATAGGATTAAGATTATAGATTAAACTGATTTTAATCGTGGTTCATTGAATATATTATGGCCATTGGTAAATGTAAGTGAACTATCAATACCTACTTTGATGGAGTTATAATGTGTTGATGACGTGGGTTGTAGAGGAAATGATGGGATATCGAACATTTTAAGTTAGACAATGTCTTAGATTTTTTGTTTGAATCATTCATTTTTAACCATTTTAATAAGCTGTTAAGCTTTGAAAGTACTTCAAACGTTTGATCAATTAATATCTTTTCGTATATAAAATCACTTGGATAACGTGTACTTCCTTCGGAATAACCTAATGATCTCAACAGATTCACAACATCCAATGTTGTTTGTTTTGATCCACATACCATAAATCTATCCATCTTATCAAAATTATATGTTCTTAGATCAGCTATAAGTGTTCCGGATTTTATTAGCCATGTTAACTCACCAGAATATGGATATGGTTCATGTGTTACACTTAGATAAATTCTTAACTTGTTCTTTGCATATGGTTTAACTCGTGGTTCTTGTCTTAATTGTTCCAGTTTATCATTAAGATATTCTAATTCTCGGATATATTTACAAGTTATAACTACTATAACTTCGTTGAAGTTGGCATATGTGTTTGGTTCAGATATTATACTGTTAACAGCTGCTATTCCGATGTCTGTACATAATAGGAATAAACGGTTACCTGGTTTCAATGTTTTGATGGTCAAGGATCCTGATGGTTTCTTCTTAATTATGATTGAACTACTAGTGGTAATCATTTTGAGGAACGATGTGAACAAATCATTCGGTACTACCATTGAATAAAACTCTAACTTGTTAGCTCATGTTGGGTTACATATATAATAGTCTCTGAATATTAATTCACCTCTGATTATTAATCCTAATGTTACATACTCACCGGGTTTGAATTTTATTGTTTTTAATCTTTTGGTTGTGAAACTGAACGATGAATCTGTATAACGTTTGACTTCCAAGACCGATGCCAAAGTATACTCTTTTGAAGATATCACTTCGTTGTAACTGCATGTCACTGACATCGATCCAATGATTGATCTTTGGTTCTTGGTTAACGAGTTGTTCGTGTTTGTTGTTAACATTTTGGTCAATGTGATATTGAGGTTGTTATAGATATGTAATTATAATTTCATTTGTTTGAAAAGCCATTCAACACACTGCTGGACGTTTGAACCATGTAGGTTATTGCTTCGTTGTTATATTATTAATATTGATTATAAATCTATAATGGTGTTGGTATTGGTTATCTGAACCATCAGTGTTGGAGTAATGTGTGGACGTTTGGTTTTAGTACCAATAAATGTTGAATATGAGGTGGAGGTTTGAGTCGTTTAACAGTTTAATAGGTTGTTTCTTAAACTAACAAAGATGTGATTTTAATGTAGAGGTTTAAAGTACTACTAATAAACTACGATCCTATAAATACATAAATATATGGGTAATGTTGTTAAACTTGTCGATGATATTCTTAATTAGTCATTCATGTTTGTAATAATTTATAACATGTGTGGATCTTATCTTATGATGAAATGTATGAATTTACCAATGTAGTTTTGATCGGAGGATTGAAGTCTTGAATGGGTAAACAAATACTTTAATAAAGAACCGAACAACCGTTGTTGTTACTAATCGGATGGAGATGGAGATGATGGTACAACGTTTAGGTAGGTTCGGAAGGATATCTTTTGAGATATTTGTTGAAGTATAATAAGTATTATGTTGGATTATTTGATGTTTGGGATGTGGTTTATGATGATGGGTTGTTTTGACCACATCTTGTTCATTTCGTTGTGATAATCGGTGTTTAGAGATTGATTGAGGTTTGGTTTTGGAAATTTTGATCACTATCATGGAGGTAGGTGGCATGGATCTCATGTCATTTATCTTCGGTTTGTTAAGTTAACCACTAAAATGTTGTGGATATTGTTATGAATTAGGGTTTGAAGAGGTAGAGACGTTTGGATTTCAATTCATCTTAGTTCAAGGTTGTATCTTTATGTATATCGGTTGGTTTAATTGATTTTAACAACGTGAAGTGGTGGTTTGAAGTATGTTTGAATTGAGATGTTTAGGAGGTAGTATTTGCTTGAGTTATAAGAGATGGAATCCATTAGAAGTAATAATTAACTTGTTACTTAGATTTTGGTATAGATTTTTTTGTTGTATCTGAACACATTAAATTGTATATTGTCAATAGGTTTTCACAATCTTTTATAGCACTGTGTAATAGTCCGTTTGGTTTTAATTTGTATCGTTTACATAGAACTGCCAATGAATTAGGTTTACCTGGAAATAAATTTCTTGCTAATTTCAATGTGTCAATTCACTGATTATTTGGTATACAGGTTTTTCCTATCCGTGTTAATTCATTATTTATCATAGTAGCATCAAAACGGGCATTGTGAGCTATTAATGGTTTATCTTTGATTAATTCTAAAAATTGGTCAACGTGTTCCTTGAATTTTGGTTTAGTACTTAGGAATTCATTTGTCAATCCATGGATTGCTGTGGCAGAAACATTGACCTTGACAGGAGATGGATCAAAATAACTATGAAAGATCCTAGATATTCTTCCATTTACTACTTCGATTGCAGCCAATTCGATAATTCTATCATGTTTTAGACTTAAACCTGTTGTTTCTGTATCGATTACAACCTTGCAGGTGTGTTCGTTTTGATGATTTATGTTCATTGTTTTTGTTGTTTTTTTATAGGTTGTAAGAAAAAATGGGTATGACTTGATGTAAGTATATTTTGATGATTTGTTGAGGTAAATAGGTATGATTCTTATAGTTTAAAGCTAAAATGTATTGAAATATCGAAGGTATGTTTCGGATGTATAGAGTCATTGATGATGGATGTATATGTTTGTTTGTTTGGAGATAGATTTGTTCGATGAATTGGAGTTATTTAATGTAGATGGTGTTCCGATGAAGTTTGGCATATAACTATCATACCATAGAAATGTAAATGTCAGTTGTAACGACTTTTAACGTTGTTTAATTAAGATTTATAGGAGATATGTTAAGATTTTAATAATGGTACAATTTTGTAACCAACTGAGAATATGGGTTGTAGATGTCAGATGAATAACCTGATGTTTGTTCGGAACAGGTCAGATGTTGCAGATATTAGGTTGGAATTTTGTTGTTTAATAGGTATCAATCAAGTATTAGATTAAATTAATAGTAATATTCAGTAGAACTTGATATGTGTTTCAATGATGTAATATAAACATCCGTTTTATCTGTTCTTAACATCAATCAGCCTACTATTATTAAATATAATTTGATTGTAACTGATATCATGATTAAGATTTTGTTGTTATTCAAGAATGGTCAAATGTTGACACGGTTGTTGTCTTGATATGTTAGTATGGTGTTGGTTATAGAGTTTGGGTAAGAATATAATATTAGGAGGATTGGTGGATAATGAATTGTTGGTGGTCGTTTGTCTTGGGTGTTTGATAAGGAATATAGGTTATTGTTACAGATTTATGTGAATTAATCATGTTTGTAAGTAATGGTTGGAAAATGTTTAAGATGTTGATGTGTTGGGAGGTACGAACCGATTTATCTGAGGATTAGAAGAAATAACCATGTTGGTTTGTCAATGAAGATTTGAAGGCATGTTGGTTAGTAATGTCTGAAGGTAACAGTTGTTGTGCTTGAGAGGGTGTTAAGGTTAAACAGAAGGGGAGAAATTTAATGGAATTATAACATCAAGGAAGGACAAGAAAAGAAGAGGGTATAGAGGTGAGTATTACAACAATATTGATGCGGTTCTGGCTTGATGATGAATCCTTGGAGATTAACGAGGTAGTTGTAAGGAGTTTTTTCGTTAGGTTTGTTAGTTAATTAGTTTGAAGTATTTAATTGATGGTGATTAGGAGGTTGATGGTTTAATTGTTTGAGGTTTAAGAGGATTAGATGTAAGGAGTGTTTTATTAAATTAATTAGAAACTTTGAATTGATAGGGTAAATGGTTACAGGTTGTAACTTGTTTTGTTGAAAGGTATATTGAAATGAATTTGTTAACTTAGGATGGTAGATGTGTGAAGAAGACATCAACATGATGTTGGTTGATAAATGTGGTTGAATTGGTAGCTAATATGGATGAATGTGGTTACCATGTTTGAATTAAACGGAATGTTTGGAGGTTTGGATGGATTAGTTGTTTGACATGTTTAGATTAAACTATTGTTGGTTAAAGATTAAAGTATGGAGGTTGTTTTGTTGGATGATTTGATGTCAGTTGATATTTGTAGGATGGATATTAGTATGCTTGGTTTGGGATCTGTCATGATGTTAAGAAAGGGATAAGATAAAAGGTTAAAACAGTTGTGGGTTGTTGGTTGGATAGTAGTGGTTGGAATTGTTGATGATGGGTGTTGGAGTTAATAAGAAGTATAAAGTAATTGCTTTAGTTTAGTATGAGATTAATATTGAATAATGATGATGATTATTGAGGTTAGAAAAGAAATGTGAACTAACGTAGAAGAGGTGTATGGATGTTGGGGTTTGGTATGAGATGTTAGATGGTCTTGGATGTTGTTATAAGTTTTGTGAGAGGGGTGGGTTCGGATGTTTTGATTAAATTTATCGATGTTATTGATGGTTGGATTTTGTTAAATAGATTGAGGTTATTGTTCTTTTTTTCATTATATTTTAACAGTTCGTAGTTTGGTTGGATGTTTGATTTTAACCAGATGTTGTCATCTATTTGAATAAAGGAATAGAAGAGGTTACTTTGTTTGTTGGTCGCTTAAAAACTAATGGTATTTAAACATGTTATTTGTCTATTAAGTATTAGACTTGGACGTTTGGTCTTAACCGTGTAATACTAATATGGAGATGGTGTGTTTCATTATGGAGTCATAACATGAGTGGCTGTGAATAACAGGGTAGTTTCATCTGGTAGAAATATGGATGTTACTTTTATGTATGATTATATGTTGGTTTTTTGGAGTTGTTTGTTTAATCTTATGATTTAAGTATTTATATATAATTCATTTGAGGTTATTAAAGCTATGGTCACCTTATGTTGGTGATCAACCTTAGAGACCTTGTTAATAACAGGTTGTTGAGATTTGATGTTAATTTTGTTGTGTATTTCTAATTGAAGTTGATATTTTTAAGAGGTTTTAAGTCGTTATGTGTTAAGTGTTGGATACCATGTTACAACGTTGTGTTCAACGGTTAGGTTAATCTTGGTTGGTGAGAAACGGGTAAATTGTTGTAAGATGTTAGTTTCAATGCTTTAGGTGGTAGTCTGTTCAACCGATGATAAATGGTCTTAAGAGTTATATACGTTTTAGAGGTTAGTATAGTTATGGTTTAAATGGAGTTGTGTCTGAACAGGTTGAAAATAGATTATAACGAAGGAGGAGGTGGAGGTTTGAATTCGATGTATAGAGAATAGGTAAGATATTATCTCTAAAGGTTTTATCTTTCTAGTAGAAAACAGACATACAGATTGTTGTATGTGGGTGTTGGTAAGGTGGCATGTTGTTGTGGTTTGTTGGTCAGTAACGGTATAACGTTCGCTTAGCATGGTGGTTTTGATGTTGATTATTTGTTTTAGATTCATTGCTATTAAGTATTATCGGATCAGTAACATGTATGTTTTGTTATGGGTTTGGGATGTTGGTAATTGACATGGATTGATGGTGCTTTGAAATGGGTAGGGTTTGGAGTTAGTGTGTCAGATTTGGATGATAAGTTAATATAAATCTTGGTGAATGTTAGTTCATTTGATGGGTTCAGATGATGGAGTTGGGAATCGGATAAATATGAACAAAAACAACGAAGTAATGGATGTTTTAGACTGATGATTTGGGTTTAAATATTGTTAATATTGATGTATCTTTAGATTAATGGATATGGTTAGAGGTTCATGAATGAGATGATGTCAGTTAATAAGATGTTTAAGGATAATGGTTGTTAGATGTTTTAAAATGACTGGAGATAATGATGTTGATGTGTTAAGTGATTTAGAAGATGTTGAGATATTAGACCAAAATCAACATGGTTGATCCTATTAGACTTGCTACTGGGTATAAAATTGATGTGTTATCCAAGTTAATTACTTTTAATCAGGCTTGTTCTGGAGTTTCGGAAACAAATACCATGTTTACTATTGGATAGTTGATTAGAGTTTGGTAACACGGTCTTGCTATTCATTTGTAGTGGTTGGTGGTATGTTTTATCGAAGAACCTAAAACAATTATTGCATGATACTTTGAAGAACTTTGACTAATTAACCATTCTAGTTCGAAAATACCATAGTATCATTGGATCTCATAGGCAAATATGTCTTTTATTGATTTTATTGCTATGTCTAAAGATAGATCTGACATGAATGTGTTATATCTCGAACTTAATATCAAAACTGTTGGGAATCGAGTTATGAATAACATTATTGAATTAGGATCATAGGTAATGATATTGGTGGATAATGGAGATGATTAAATAAGATGTCAAAGGTTTGATTTGTAATTAATGTTGAAGTTATTTGGCTAATATTGTAAGAATTGATGGATGAGTTTAACATGGATGGTTTTAGTAATTGAATTAAAATATTGTAGTAATGATGGAATTCTGGTTTTTTAATGAATGAGGTCAGTTTCGTTGGACGAACTGCTAATGGTAATATGAGATTACTCGGTTTTATCTTAGATCAGATGATGTTTGGATGTTTGTAAGTATTTTTGGGGAAATGGTGTTAGAAGCCAACGTATAGATGTCATAAGTAGGAAGGGTCATTGGAGTTGCTTTGTTATTGGTTTGTTTTGAAATTAATGTGTTTAAGTAAGAGGATTGGTTTTGGTTTTTTTGTTGGTTGATAGGAATTTTATGTTGGTTTTATACTTCTTTAATGTTAATATCGAGTATTAGATACAACGTTGGTAAGAAAAAAGAATAGGTTCGATAAGTTATTTTTTTTGGTAGGTAACTATCGGTCTAGCATTTGGAGTAAGGTTTGGATCTGATCTCTAGACTTAATAGGAATTAATCACTTTGTTTCAGTGGCATCTTTGATTTTTTTGGATGATATTAATCTAAAGTTATTGGATTAGAGAAATCATTATTGGTATACCAGTTGTTTTTTTCTCTAGAAGAAGTGTTTAGATTGGGGTGGCAATTAGTATTTTTTTGTTGTTCGAAGGTTTGGTTTATATATAGATGTAATATCTTTAGAATTTAGATGATGTTACTTGAATAGAAGGGTTAGTTATAGTTTTTATATTGTTCAGATGATTTATTACCATAAAATTAATGTCTGTTATTGCAGTAAGTGTTGGATTTAAGAGATCAAGAACATTTAAACGTTTAAACATGAATTCTAAGGTCAGAATTGTTAGAGGATTGAATACCATGAGATTTAGATACAGGATGTTGGAACAGTAGAATAGTTATTTGATGTAATTACCATACATTTGACTATGTGGTGGTTTAATTAAGGATGGTAACAACTGCAATCATGTAGTGATAGTATGGATTCAAGTGTAATGGAACGGGTATTTAAATAACATCCGTAGGATTTAACTTGATAAGAGATATATATATATTTTGTTTGGTTTTTATATGAATTTATAATACGAATAGATTATAATTAACTGTTGAATATGTTGGTAATTTGATGTATTTAACTATGAGGATTTATATATCCTTGATTACTTTATTTAAATCCGTTATGTCAGATTTTTTTTGATATTAATATGTTTATCCTAGATTTTGAATAAAATTTATATAACTTACAAATTGCTAGATGTTATTTTAATTGGTTGTTTGTTTTATTTTGATGTTGATTACGTATAATTTGGAATAGAGGAGATATAAGTTGAAATGAGCTTATATGCCTATGAACAAGGTGATCTCTATATAAGTCGATTCAAATTTTATACTCTTCGTTGGATTGGTTATTGACAAGTATTTACAATTGGTTAATCAACAACCGAACACGTGCAGTTTAAGCAATGGGATGTTGTTAATTTGTTTGTATTTTAGATGTTGATAGTATTAATCGACCGTTTCTCTAAATATCAGAGAACATAAGTGAAGGTTGGAATCAACCTGTTTGTAGGTTAATATTAGAACCATAGAATCAAAGTTATTAATTTAAGATAATTTATTTGTTGAAGTCAGGAATTAATTGTTTATTGATAATTACGGATGCTTTAATTGGATGTTCAAATTGTTAACTAATTTCTTTCAATAACCGATGTATAAATAACCAATTTTAGGAATAAACATGTTATAAATGTTGGTTCGTTGAGATGTTTAAGTTAATTCTTTATTCGGTGTTTAAATAAGACAGGATGTTGTGGTTTTGTTTAAGATGTTGTTTAGTATGTAAAAATAGGTATTATATAATCTTATTTCTATCTCATTTTATTTGGTTGGTTATAACAGATTCTTGGTGTTTTAATGGTTTCTAGGATAATATCTCCATCCGTTGTATTATGTTTGGAGATTTGTAAGTTATTGGTTAGTTTAGATTGGAATAACGGTTACCATTTGGAATAACGGTTACCATTTGGAATAACGGTTACCATTTGGAATAACGGTTACCATTTGGAATAACGGTTACCATTTGGAATAACGGTTACCATTTGGAATAACGGTTACCATTTGGAATAACGGTTACCATCTGTACGTGTTGCTTAAGTTGTTTATGATCAGATTTTTTGTAACAATCTGGTTTCACTTGTTTTATAACGACTGCTGTTAATAAGTTCGGTCAAAAATTATATGTGAACGTTTGTTGATAAATGTGACGATGTGGTGATGTTTATAGTCGATGAACATTGGACATGAGATGGAAAACACATAACATGGTTGGAATCAATTAAAGAAAATAAGAGCTTATGGTAATTAACATGATAAGAAAATAATTGAAATCCTTGAAGTAGGGATATTGGCTACTTAGAATTATAGTTTTTTTGTTGTTAAAGATGTGATGGTAATCCTATGATCGTTGGTCGTAAAGATTACTAAATGGTTTGATGATGTTGTTGTATTAGAAATTTTATTGATAGTATTGAGATATATATTGACTAGGAATCAACGAGATGGGTAGATCTTATGGGTGGTGATAGATAAATGGTTAAAGCCATAAATTATAATTACTTTTAGAAATGTTTGGATAAAGATTGGTTGTCAAGAAATGTTGAGAGTGTTTATAGTGTGATGAGATTAATGGGATTAATTGATTAATAGGTCATTGGATGTAATAGGTCATTGGATGCGGTTAGTTTAAAATCCGGATGAAAATAAAGGTATTACTTCCTGTAGAGATCAGTTTGAGACGATTCGAATTACTAATCTGAAATTATATAACTTATTCTATAACAACATATATAAGCAGGTTATTGGACCAACAAGTGGTTCTTGTTTTAGTAATAATATATTAGGATGAATAAATTGGTTGTTTAACGCCTTGCTACTAATTTTCTTTAGAGGATTTGGTTTGATGGTCTTTGTTAAAATATGTTAACATCTAAATAGCTGTTTTGTTGTGGGTTGTTTTCGGTTTTTTATGTTAACGTTGTTGGTGGTTGGATTTTTTTAAAAAGAACAGAATATTATGAATTGGTTTTATTATATGTAACATCTTGTTGTTATATCGTTAGAACAATAGGTGGTCATCGCTATGATAATTATTATTAGAAGTTTTATAATGTTTAATAGTTGGTTTGTTTATAAGAATCGTGAACAGGATTTGTAATTATTTATATTAGTTTAAATGTTGATTAGAGTTAAGTAAAATATGTCAAGAAGTTTGGTTATATCCGTAAGAGTTTATAAATGGTAACCATCATGTTTATTCCTGTTCCATCGTTAATGAATATGTCCAATACTTTGATGATCACGGTGTAGGATCTGTTAAGATTTAGGATTAAATTTATTAATAAAACTTATCCACGATTAGATCGGTGTATCTGTGTTTGATAGTGGTTTTAATGATAACATGGTTATGATTAGGTTAGTAACATACAAAGGTACAGTGATGTCTATGTTAGATATTAGGTTTATATGTAGATTGGAATACGATGGATGTTAATGTTTACGCTGGAGCCATAGATCGGGTTTTTGTTGTGGTTGTATCTGTGTTGTTTTCGGTCTTAAATAAGTACCTATCTTAAAGTTTGTATTTAAATATTATTTGTCCTGTGTTGCTGTGGCAACGAACCAAAATTCTGTCACCAACCAGTAACTTAACTCTTCTTAGTCGTAGCTTTGTTGATACACTTGCTACAATTTCGTTATTAGAATCTAATTTAACTCTAAACATGAGACTTGGTAACGTTTTAGTTATAATTCCGGTAATGTTATTGGACATTGTTATACCTATGTACTGTTGTTACATTATGAGGTTTTATTGGTCTATTAAGAGGCCAACGTCCATGCATAATCACTAATTGATGATAACGATTGTGACTCACTATGTTAATAACATGGGTTCTTTGTCATCTAAATCCAAGACCATTGGTCTTCGAATAGGAACATAGATCGTTGGATTTATTAATAACAACATAGATAGGGTCGATATATAATCAACTGATGGTTACAATGAGGTTGGGTTTTACAATGAAGATTGAACTAGTAGAGTTAATAATGTTTTCTCGTTTTTTAAGAAAAAAGATATATCTCAAAGATATTAGGAATAATGATTAGATGATTATTTTGGTTGTGGTTTGCAACGTTGTGTTTATCTTTAACATGGGTGTTGGGTTTACGTTTGGTAGTCATGTGTTGGAATCGTCATATGATTGGTTGGGATGAGAACCATGTTCTGTGGATTTTGTTGAAAGATATATCCTGATAGCTTTGATGGAACGGTGGTAACTCAATGATTCGGAGTTTGTTTCTAGCAACAACAATAGGGTTTATGTTTTTTTGTTTAGTTTGGTTATAAGTTTTAAGTATTTTAATGATGAATATTATCGAAGAATACCATGATATGCTGGTTGTTGGTGTGTGGGTTAGAGAGTAGAGAGAACGGTGTTTAACGTTATAAATGTGGCTACTTGGTAGCATGGAGGTTGTCATAGAGGTTTGGAGGTTGATGTTTGGATTGGGATGTTTGGAGGTATTCAAGGGATGGGAACAGGGAGGTCATGAGGAGGGTTGTTTGAAGAAATGATTCAGGGTTGGACCGAACGTTTGCTTGCTTCGGATGTTGGATCTGAGGTCGGAGGTTGTTAGTTTGGACGTTTTGATGGGTTGAATAATGAGTACGGATCTCCTTAGAGGAGATTGATGGCTTGATAACTGTTGGTTTGGATCGTACAGCTCCATCCCTCCCTGTGGGGGAGGGTTCCAACAGTCTAACTTGAACATACAGGTTGTTATTGCTTTTGAGATATTAGTACCAGTTAGCTGAGCATGTTGCCATGCTTACACATCTGGCCTATCAACGTGATGGTCTGTCACTTCTCTTAATAGAATGTTTGTTTCTAGGTTGGCTTCCGGCTTAGATGCTTTCAGCTGTTATCCGTTCCATACTTAGCCATCCTGCCATGCCGTTGGCAACGACAACAGGGAGACCAGAGGTATGTCCATCTCGGTCCTCTCGTACTGGAGACAGATCCTAATCAACATTCTTACACCCACGGCAGATAGGGACCGAACTGTCTTGCGACGTTCTGAACCCAACTCACGTACCGCTTTAAATGGCGAACAGCCATACCCTTGGGACCTTGTTCAGCCCCAGGATGCGATGAGTCGACATCGAGGTGCCAAGCAGCTCCGTCGATAAGAACTCTCAGGAGCTATTAGCCTGTTATCCCCGGCGTACCTTTTATCCGTTGAGCAACGTCCCTTCCACATGGATCCGTTGGATCACTATGACCGACTTTCGTCTCTGCTTGACATGTCTGTCTCGCAGTCTAAGCAGGCATATGCCATTGTACTCTACTGACGATTTCCAACCGTCATGAGCCTACCTTGTGCACACCTCTGTTACCTTTTAGGAGGTGACCGTCCCAGTCAAACTACCCGCCTTGCAATGTCTTGCTTCAAGAATAACATGACAGTAATCAGATGTTATTTGGGAATTGAATGGTGTTTCATTGGCAACTGGAATTGGACCTGAATCCAATTGTCATCGTTATACCATTTACGCTACGCGATAAACCAAATTCACATCAATACAAGGTTGCAGTAAAGGTGCACGGGGTCTTTCCGTCTTGCCGCAGATACCCCGCATCTTCACGGGGATTTCAATTTCACTGAGCTTGTGCTGGAGACAGCAGGGAAGTCGTTACGCCATTCATGCTGGTCGGAACTTACCCGACAAGGAATTTCGCTACCTTTGGACCGTTATAGTTACGGCCGCCGTTTACTGGGGTTTGGACCAGATGCTTCGAACATCCGGAGTTTCACTTGCCAGCACCGGGCAGGCGTCAGACTCTATACGTCATCTTACGATTTGGCAGAGTCCTGTGTTTTTGATAAACAGTCGCTTCCCTCTTTTCAGTTACACCTGGGTTTGGTTACCCAAAGCAGGTTATGTTTGTTCCGAAGTTACACATACAATTTGCCGAGTTCCTTCAGCACAATTATCTCAAACACCTTAGTATACTCTACCCAACCACCTGTGTTGGTTTGCGGTACGATCAAAGATTTCCAAGCTACTTCCTGTTAACATCCGAAGTGCTAATGTCAATCCGATAAGACATAACACATCTCTTGTTAAATCACTTGGAAAAGGCTCACGAATATTAACGTGATTACCATCGGCTATGCGTTTCCGCTTTACCTTAGGGATCGGCTAACCCCATTCGGAACATCCTGGAATGGGAATCCTTGGTCTTTCGGTGTGAAAGGTTCTTACTTTCAATTATCGTTACTCATGTCAACATTCTCGCTTCCGATGCCTCCAACAACCCTCACGGGTTGCCTTCCATGGCCTACGGAATGCTCTGCTACCACATTGCTCGGTTGGCAATGTCCTTGACTTCGGTACTGAACTTAGTCCTGTTACATTTTAGACTCAACCATTCGTTAATCAGTGAGCTGTTACGCTTTCCTTAGATGATGGCTGCTTCTAAGCCTACATCCTGATCGACATTGGATGGTTGTTATCTTTTTCACTTAGTTCAGATTTAAGGACCTTGATCGAAGGTCTGGGTTGTTACCCTTTCCACCATGGACGTTATGCTCATAGTGTGTTTGTTGATCAATTACTCAAAAAGATATTCGGAGTTTGGTTGAACTTAATATAACTCTCGTTATACTTACCCATCCAGAGCTCTACCCTCTTTTGAGATCAAATCAACAACCTACCTACATAGGTTTCGCAGAGAACCAGCTATCTCCGAGTTTGATTGGCCTTTCACCCCTAACCACAGATCATCCCAGTGTTTTGCAACACACACGGGTTCGATCCTTCAACAGAGTATTAATCGGTCTTCAATCTGTCCATGGTTAGATCACTCGGTTTCGGGTTTGAAGCTGCAAACTTGTTGTTTGCCCTTTGTGGACTCGCTTTCGCTTCGCTTTTAATATGTTTAAATATAAGCTTCGCTTGCAACAGCAACTCGTTGACCCATTATACAAAAGGTACGTCGTCAGGTCTTTGGACCCTCCGACTGCTTGTCAACATCCGGTTTCAGGATCTGTTTCACTACCCTGTTCGGGATTCTGTTTCACCTTTCCCTCACGGTACTAGTTCACTATCGGTTGTATCCATATATTTTGGCTTAGAAGGTGGTCCTCCTATCTTCGGACGAGATTCATCGTGTCTCGTTCTACTTTCTTTCGATAACTACTAAGATGATATTGGGCTTTAACCATTACTGCTTACTATTCCAAGTAACCATCAGGTTTAGTGTTATCATAATAGCCATGATCCGCTTTCGTTCGCCACTACTAACGGAATATCTTGAGATATGTCTTCCTACAGGTACTAAGATGTTTCAGTTCCCTGTGTACTGAGTTTCGATGTAGAATTCGTTTCCTACAAATAAACTGTTATGGTTCGTTTTGGTTCCCATAAACCTTTCAATGGATATACCTAGGCATCCACCGGATGCATTACTATCAGCAACTAACATCTATAATCCATTTTCCATTAACATAAAATGATCTGAAACATGGATAGGATAAAAATCTATAAGGATTTAATTGCTTTATCAACAACATCGGACCAAAATCCGACATCTTGACAATATCTCAGTTAATTTCTGTTCAGTCTATAACTAAAGACTTCTATGTTTGTTGTTTTCAGCCACAGGTTCACCTACGGCTACCTTGTTACGACTTCACCTCGGTCATTTACTCCATCTACGTTCCTTGTAGGGAACTTGAAACAGAATAAACTCCCATGGTGTGACGGGCGGTGTGTACAAGATCCGAGAACGTATTCACCGTGGCATGCTGATCCACGATTACTAGCGATTCCTACTTCATGTACTCGGGTTGCAGAGTACAATCCGAACTGAGACAACTTTTTGAGATTAGCTCCACTTCACAGTATTGCGGCTCTTTGTAGTTGCCATTGTAGCACGTGTGTGGCCCAGCCCATAAGGGCCATGATGACTTGTTGTAATCCTCACCTTCCTCCAACTTGCGTTGGCAGTCCTCATAGAGAGCCACTCATTACTTGTTTTCGGCAACTATGAGAGAGGGTTATGCTCGTTTTAGGACTTAACCATACATCTCACGACACGAGCTGACAACAGCCATGCAGCACCTGTTTAAGGTATTCTTACGTTGTAAGTGGCATGTTATTTCTAACATGTTTAACCAAAAATGTCAAGGGCTGGTAAGGTTCTTCGTGTAGCTTCGAATTAAACCACATGCTCCACCGCTTGTGCGGATCTCCGTCAATTCCTTTGAGTTTTAACCTTGCGGTCGTAATCCCCAGGCGGAGTGCTTAACGCGTTAGCTGTACAATCAACGAAATATGTGCGGAACATATGCTCTGAACATATAATCGCTTAACTGTTAGCACTCATCGTTTAGGGCGTGGACTACCAGGGTATCTAATCCTGTTTGCTCCCCACGCTTTCGCACTTTTAGCGTCAACTTAGCATGATGATCTGCCTTCGCCTTTGGTACTCCTCCAAATATCAACGAATTTCACCTCTACACTTGGAATTATGATCACCTCCACCAAGTTCTTAGTTAAACAGTCTTAACAATTGCTATGGAATTGGGTTCCAAGATTTAATTGTTAACTTATAAAACAGCCTAAATGCTCTTTACGCCCAATAATACTGAACAACACTCGCTCCCCTCGTATTACCGCGGCTGCTGGCACGAAGTTGGCCGGAGCTTATTAACTAATATTATCACTATTAATTATTAGCTTAAGAGTTTTACAATCCGTAGATCTTCATAAATCACTCATGCGGTATGGCTGGATCAGGCTTCCGCCCATTGTCCAATATTCCTCACTGCTGCCCTCCTTAGAGAGTTGGGCCTTGTCTCAGTCCCAATGTGGCTGTCCGTCCTCCCAGACCAGCTATAGATCTTGGCCTTGGTAGGCTTTTACCCCACCAACTAGCTAATCTACCGCAAGCTCATCTTGTTCCGAATATATTCTTTACCTGTTGCAGGAATCATACGTTATTACTTTAAGTTTCCTTAAGCTATCCCGTTGAACAAGGTAGATTCTCACGTGTTACTCACCCGTTCGCCGCTAACAACCTGTTGAGGTTGTCCGCTCGACTTGCATGTGTTAGGCCTACCGCCAGCATTCGTTCTGAGCCAGGATCAAGCTCGAATTCTAATCACTAAAACATTAGTCATATATCTCTACGATATACATCATGCCAACGAGGCATGTACTTTAAAATGTTTCAATAACGCGCATGTGCGCGTATAAACATTAATAAACTAATGTAAAGTAATGTGAAGATATTTTTAATCTTCATGTATGTAGTGATGCTGATTAGGTAACTGTCAAGTTTTTATCACCACTACAACTTTACATTGGTAACCTATTTAGTCATTAACCTCTGGTCGGATCGATTAAGGTAACAAGATGGTATTAAGATCACCATTAGGTGTGTATGTACCAATCCCTTGAGATAGGATGTTGATGTTGCGGTCTTGTTCGATGGTGATCAGTTAGACCGAACTCGTTTCCTTGTTGGAAGCCGAGTTATCATCTGTTTACTTGTTGATAGTCGAGAGGTGATAATCGAGATGAAGCATGACAGAATCGAATTGATGTTTGGTGTTGGTTAAGGTTTTAGAAGTCCATTGCCAACGTGATGTTAAAGTTCCAAAAGTTTGTTGAACCCGCACCATGTTGTTCCGAAGAAATCGAATGGATGTTTCGATGTAAAAGTTCCATGGGTGTTTGTTCAAGGCTTAACAGATGTATCGGTCTAGAAATGTTAGAACTCATCTCACTTAGGCTCGATGAGGAGATCATTTAAAAGGTTCGAATGTTTTTAGCCAGAATCAGAGGTTGACTTATTTGAGCCAATTGAAGGCATGGATGTTGTTAGTTTCGAAGTAATGAGTTGTTAATTTTAGATGGTTTAGTATAACACCCCGATGGGTGTTCATCGAACATATCAATGCTTATCAGATAATGTTGGGAAGCGGTTCAAACGTTTGGACGTTGGAATCGAAGATGGGTTAATCAGTTATTTAAGTCAGATCAGGATTACAGATTAGGAGAGTGAAGACCTCTGCTGAGGTCCATTGTTTATGAAGGTGGATGTTGGTAAGCACTATGGTAGGTAAACGGAGTTTAAGTTCGAAAACTTTAGATCGATGTCAGTTCGGATGGGACCCTCAGGTCAAATCCCTCATCTGGATGCATCCCTTTGTTTGGGATGATCATCGGGATTTGAGTTGCCATTCCTATCTTAATATTCGAGGAATTTTGGCAACGTCCATACCCTTCGGGTCGAGTGTTACTCAGATCGTTGGTTGTATGTTTTGGCCCCATGGAGAGGGGCATCGGAACATGAAGGATCGACTGAAGTCGGATCTACATCGTTGTTAACTGCCATTTAAGCGCAACAAAATGACACTGAATCATGATATCTAATAACATATAATGGTATGGATTTTGTCAGCGATTTTGTTGCTGATGGCAGTCCATTAATAGAGATGCTGGCTCTGCCAGCCTGAAGTTAACCAGTTCGCTAACATGCGAGCAACGTTGGTGGGATTTTGTACTCGCATTTGGATGCTCACTGGATTAACTTAGAGAACCATTCTCCGATTAACAACTTGAACCATTTATCGAAGTAACATTTCAATCCATGGACGTTGGATCGGTCATATCTCTTATACCATCCTCTACTCGATAGTTAACATTATGTTGTTAGCCGACCGATTAATAGGTTCTTAATAATAATTCCGATCTACTATGTTTGATCAAAGATCCGATACTAAATCGTAGCTTATATTGGTCAAAAACCAACAGTCAACTAGATCTAAAATCAACGTTTACATCCCTCTCATAGAGTATACTTTATCTCGATATTATCTCGTTGATCTCAGTCTCAAGAAGGAACAGATCCATGTACATTTCTGTTTTTATATCGACAACTCTGGTTTCAACTCATCACTATTACTACCGAAACACCATGAACCATCTCTTATCGATCTAATCACAATCGTTATCCACGATGTTAATAATATCAACTCTAACAGAATCATTTCGAACATGTTTAGTTAAAACTATTACCATTTTGTTACTCCATGAATTAGACATTACATTGAAACAAACAAGGTGGGATTTTGATCACTTTGTTGGCTTGGTTCTTGGTCTTCGACGTGTTAAACTTACAACCACCCGCATATATTCAACTCGGATATAACAATTACTACACCTTATTTCAACATCTACATTGACATAAAACATATTAACAAGGAACACTTGCAACAGGTGTTTCCAACTCCTTCTCTATCATAACTACTTGAACAACATCTGTCTTGTTTATATCCTTAAATACATTTAAACTTCAATACCACTATGTTAATTCCAATTAAAGAAATAACCAGATATCTCAAACGTTACCTTGTTGTTACATTAGGGTGGTTTTTGTTAATCAATTTATAAGTTATAACCATTAGATGTGTATTAGAATATCTTAGTTATTAGATGAAGAGTTTAAAGGTTCGATAAAAAAACAACCTCTAAGCATAATGCTTAAACCGTTGGTACAATGGTATGTTGTGGATAAAAACCAGATGCAGATACTACAGGATTTAAAGATTATTCTATAACATATTTCACTTGTTTTGTACTTACTTCTATCAACTGATAGCTTAATAACGATTTATTGTTATGTTTTAATTTCATAAACTTACATCCAACATTTACGATATCCTGTCATTGTAAACAACATAGAGTCCGATCAATTAAACATTTATCAACAACCAAATGTATACAGAATTGTTACTTCAATTAAGTTTATATTTATCCACCACGTTGTCAACACCGATACCTCTTAATCGATAGCCGAGGTTTAGGTTTAATATATAAAAATATATATATATATACTTCCATTGATGTTGGACATGTGACCATCATAAATTCGTGGGTTTAAGACTTCCGATCTACACATTGTTGTGTTTCTGTCTTTCGGATACGATTAGCAACAATAGGTATACTTCTTACCTTTTTAATTACCATAACTCACTTATGGCATCACATATATATGTCACTTTATAATATAAACATGTTTAATGACATGAATTTAAGATTACAATTGATGTTATCAAACGGGTAGATGATCATTAACCAACAAGATATACATGTTTTTTTGTTGTAAATAGAAACTTATTTAACTTATGTTCTAATCATGGGGATAATAACTTTAATTTCAATGAACATTGGTTCATTATACATTTTAAATATTTAACCAATGGATTATAAAAATTGTATACCTATCTCCGAGTCTAAACGTTGGTTTGTAACAACATTTTGTTTGATTTTGTTCGTAAATGAATATTGAAATTGTTATTAATTCCAACGGTGATTACCAATTAGTTTTTATCAATTTATTCATAACATTTGGTTAACAAACGTTCGAACTTTGATGACATCACTTCAATGTGGGTACAGAAATAACATCCTCACTATCGATTCCTTTCATGTGTTCCACATAGAATAATCAATCATGGTTTATTGTGTTACTACCTGTGGTTTTTATTATTAAATCAACATGGATCAAGTCATATCTTAAGATTATTTGTTTAAATCAAATTCATGGAACCGTGTACGTTGAGTCTGCTCAATGAGATTGAAGACACTTCGGATATAAGGTCACTTGGTATATGACGAATAATTTAACACGAATAAGAGAATACAGAATTGTATGGCTTGAAGCCAACAGATTGACAACATATATGCCAAACACTATGAAGTAATCGATTAATTAAACCACATAGATCTTATATGACTTGTAGAACCTTCAATTTCGTTGGTAAAGAAGTATCGATAACAACATTTATAATCAATTAACAGGATTAATGGCATGGACGTTGGTTCGTTGGAACGAATTGATGTAAATAGATCAACAAGTAAATGGATGATGGTATGATAAATGGTAGTAATAAATTAGATTAAATATATGTTGTTAGAACATTGAAATGGGTATAATACTGGTAATGTTAACATACAATTTATGGATGATTGTCCAAGGATGTATGATATTGATGTTAATTTATGGACATATTATATATGGAATCGGAATCTATATATACAAATGATTCATGATAATCGGATCCTTATGTTGATTCTGTGTTGTTAAACGTTGCCAACCCCATTCCAACAACCAATACAAGTAACAGATGTTGTCTCGTTTAATGTTATTTCAACTACTTTAACAAGATCGATAATATCTAATGTTATTAAATCATCAACGTTGTGTACCTTCAACATCATGTCCATAGACAATTAAGTTTTAAGTTCCGATTTCTATTTTAATGTTAAATCAGGATACATGTTACTATCTGTGATTACTTGTTTGATAGGAATAGCTAACGATTTCTTGGTAATATTCAGGTCTATCATGTTGATCTGTATTCGGAAGCTCAATGTTTAGTCTCTTTGAAATCAGAAAACAAAACTGTACCATCACCAATAATAATTCCATCATGGATTGATGATCTGATGTTATCCAATATATCCTCTGCCTTGTTATTCTTATCTCTTTGATTTCAATTTCAACTGATCCATCTACCATCTACCATGACCATTTAATCAGTCAATCTTACCAACCGTTACATGTGATTTCTTCCTCTCATACTCCGATTTAACATCATCTTGTTGTTGTTTGTCTGTTTTGTTTTAGTTCTTAATTTTGGTTTTATAATTTAACTCATCGATGATGGTGGTAGTACTTTTACCAACAATTATTCGTACTGCTTTGTTACATTTTAGTGATGGTAATATCTTTCAACTCCAGATCCTAAACCCTCATTGATTACTTAAACATCGGTCAACAACAATACACTTTCTAACATCTGGTGCTTGTGGTTATCAGAACTCGATAGTTTAATACTAATAATTTTGGTTTCTTTATCTAAATCTATTCAACAATAAAGTCAATTAACACTCCACTTTCAGTGACGTTAGCAGTAAACTATAAAACTTTTATCTACCCATGATGTAAATTCGTAAATACAACCAGATGTGGTTTAATACTTGTTGTTTTTAATCACAAGTCAAAGCATATGGATGTTTGAAACCATAGTCGTTCCTTTGGACTTAAGATAGAGTATTCTGAAACATATCTCCCATCAAATCTCATCCCATCAACCAATTCTAAATCAGATTACAAGGTTCCGTTCCTCTACAATAACCACACCATCAGTTACCTACCTGTTGTTAACATCTTATCGATGTCCATCCTTAATCACTTCTATTGCCATTGAAACAACCATTCTAAACTGAATAATATTATCTGATCCAATCTACAACCTTATAATCGAATGAGATTAACTCGGTTCCAACATCTCTGTGTTTGAACATTGGACAATGGGATTAAATTCTTATCACCATCATGGATATTTCACTTGTTTTAACAACCCTTGGTTATTTTGAAACTGTTTGTTTACCATCAATCGAGTTTATTCAGTTTTAATCACTTCATTAGTTTCAGTTTAGTACCAGAATTTATAATTAGATCGATGTAGTAACATGGATTGAAATATCATGTGCATGAATACTCCATTGAATTTTGATATAACCTCATGGCCGGATTTATATTCATTGAGGTAATCGAAGGAATAAAGCTTTGAATTGTCGAGGATGAACCAAAAGTTCACAATCGTTGATGTTCAATTAGTAAGAGTCACTTCATTTGATTTAACAACACATGTGATGGAGTTAATTTTTTGTACCATTAATATGGATGTAAAGTTCTACATTTGATCGTGTTATCAAGATATTCAGTTAAATACCAAGAATCACTACATCCACATCATGTGTTAATAACTTGTTAATCAAGGATGATTGGTCATAGGTTATCCTTTGATAGAATACATACAACCGAATAGCTGTTCAAATATACCTACATAATTTTATCGATATCTCAGATCATTGATGTGTTCAAACATGTATGGTTATTAAACGTATTGACTTACATAAGTGAATCTGATTGTTGTTTTGAACTTACGTTTAGTTCTGTTATTAACAACGTTTTATATTCAATTCCGATAACAAATTACAACGTTTGGTTCGGATGATGGCAACCTTGGATCAGGTTATCGATACATGATCAATGGGATCAAACGGTTGTAAACTATCGATGTTACTGCTACCAATCTTGGGATCGTTAACATCGTACTATCGAAGTATTTCAGAAAACAGAGATTAACGGATACAAGTTATGAACGGGTAGCAGATGCATCGTAATCAGCTATCGGATGTTGTTGATTTGATAATGTTAGATATGGTTTGGTTATCAGTTGATCTTTAACAGATATATCATAAATTATACTCCGAACATATCTATCATGAGTATAAACTTCGGATCTTTATCATCACTAAATCATTCTGATCACGTTAACACCTTCATCGAACAACCTCCGAACCAACATACATGTACCTTTATCTATTACCATCGTTATAATCCGATTAATCATTTCATTGACCATGATTTATCACTTGATTAGTCATTATGTTGTTGTATCGATATAAAATTACTACCATCAACATCCAGTAGTTGCCATCATCATCTCCGATCTGTTCATTGATCCCATATTCACTGATCTTACCATCACCTCGTTGTTATCATCTCCACTCCCATCACCAATACTTCACATTTAACCGTCATTATCTCAAACATCCGTTGGCACTATTACAAACTCATGGTATAAACCACTACAAGTCATCTACGGTCGGTAACAAACAAATGAACCAAGAACATCAAATCCAGTACTAGTCACTTACATCTCTTTAACACCTATGTTGTATAATTTTTAGTTCCTAGCAGATCAAACGTTGGTATCATAATATGTAAACGTTATATTAAACATGGTTACATTCGTGTTAACATCACTTCGAAGTATCAGTTCACTGGATCTTGTGGTCGTTGTTATGAATGTTTATCTAAACTGATGGAATTTAATGGAGTAATCTCGTATGTCCATTCATTTCGGATGTTTCTATTAACCAAGATAATACTATTGCCATATACATCATACTTCTTAAAACAAAACCAATCGTTACACCGATCATTAAACACTCACAACATTATCATGTAACCTTGAGGTTGTGTTATCAGATCTCGTAATTCCATCATATCGAATCGTTGTAATTCTACATGAATATCGGATATAACATAAGCTTGTGTTCAAGCTTCGACCTCGAAATAACTTCCTGTTTGTTGCCAACGGTCAGATATATTCATCGAACAATTCATTGTTACCGCAACATCCGATCTATTAATCAGATGTAATATAAAATCTAATATTACCTGATAAGGGTAATACATCCACTATCATGCTGTAAGTTTTAGCCAATTACTAACACCACATGTTAGTCTTCTGGAATATTAACATCTGTTATCATATGGGAATCGATTATCTTATATCTTTCAAAGAAGCCAATGATGGTTCTAACACACGATGAATTTATAATGTTAAATGGTATTCTTTTAACTTCTAATGGAAGATCAACCATTGACGATTTCAAATTATTAACAGAACCAACCATAAACTTGAATAAATCTTTAATTATGTCAGATAGATAAACAACAATCTTGGTTTACTTGGACGTTGTGATTAATCAGATACTTGTTTATAAGATCCAACATTTATGTTCTTGTTTTCATCTCAAGTGATAGTGATACTCCACCTTTATAGTGGTTTTATCTCCAACAAATCATCAGTTACCATGTTAGTTACCCTCTTAAAACTCTCACTTTGTTCGATCCTCTCGATGTTCATGCTTACGTATCCAATCTCAAAACAAGAAGTGATATTAACATGATAATAGATCATTCGGAATGTTTTTTGTTCAACATGATGTAACATCGGTCCAACAAAGAGGTCACTTGTTTATTAGTAATTCCGAAGCTCTTTTAATCTACTATGATTAAGTGATTATATGTTCTATTCGAAACAATACCTGTACTTCATTGTTCTTGAATCGGTCAAACATGGCTTTAGCGTTATCAACTACAGATCTTGTTCATGTTTTGTTATCATCTTGTTGTTTTTCGAAGAGTACCATTGTCTTAACAGCTATAACATCCATCATCGGTCCATCTCGTAATCATGGAAATAAATCATCGGATATTCGATTAAATGATTCTCGATTGTTCAATAATATCAAACCATCATGGAGTCCTCTCAAGGACCTATGTGTTGTAAGTGTAACAATGTTGTAATGCTCGATTGGTGAAGGTTGTAGTCCGATGACAATTAGATCAGCAATGTGGGAACCGTCAACAAGTAAAGATGAATCAACTATATCAACCACTTTTCTGGAAAGATTTTTAATCTATTGTTCATTGGATATGAGGTGGAACCGATAAATTATAAGCTTCGGTCCATGCCTTATGGCAACGTTTAGAACCTCATTCATGTTGATTGTACCAGTTTTAAGATTAATACCATATGATATACTCTTGAATTACATTCCGGATATATTCACTACCGATCCATGTGTTAGATGTTCACTATATTTAAAATTCATTGTCATAGTTGTATCTCTTAGAAACAGAAATGCCAACATTACTGCTCGATTTATTTGGCTACCAAAAATGTGTTTGAACGTTGGTATACTTGTATTTAACCAAACGTTTGGTTCGGTCTATTACCATCCTTCTCTAACTCATCAGCAAACCTACAACCCTCCATAATACCTACCTCCAGGATAACCTTCATGTATATTTATCGATGAAAACATTGGGTTGTATTCTTATAACAACTTCGAAGACAAGTGTCTCTGAAGCTATATAGAATCGAACTTGTGACTTGTTTAATGACTTCGTTTTTTTTCAATATCGATTCGAGTAAAACATCATGTGGTAATGAACTTGTTTTATAGATTAGATTTATCATGATAATATCCTGTGTTTACTCGTTGTTACTTTAGAGATATTATGGTTAAGAACCAGTCTCACATCTGTTATGCCAACATTATTCATCGGTTGAATATAAATCATTCAAATGTTGGTAACTGACATGTTGTTAATGGATACTTTGGTCGTTGATAACAACATTATGTTTAATTATAATCTCCGATCGAATTAAGACATAACGAGATACTGATTGTATATGTTTATCACTTTGAGTTAACAAACGATGGGTAATTAATACAACTGATTGATGGATTGTAATTTGATGTTCAATATTACTGATTCTTACTTGATGTTACCACCTTTGTTCCATGTTTAGATCTAGAATTCGATCTACTTTCAACATAGATCAAACCTAATAAACATCCTAACAAAATGGTGTCTAATCCTTAGTAAATTCTACACACACCAACACAAATACCCACATACCCCTCTAACGATAACTACCAAGAGTTCTTGTAGATCATGCACCTTCTCCTGACACATACGTTATTACCCTCATCACCGTTACATAACTTCATCTTAGATGTCTTCACTTAATGTTTGATTGATTACTTCAAGTTTGTTGTATAAATATCTAATATAAATCCCACTATCTGAAATGTATCACCATTCAAGGTCGGTATATTACCCTCCTTTACATCCTTTGTTCATACTCTCTCCTTTTATGAGTTGGATCGTTGATATTTGTCAACCTCCGTTCATAACCATCCTCTGTTATGTTCATAAAATCTATTTCTACCAACAACATCGTTTTTAACATGATTTTATCCTTCATTCTACTACCTTATATCCATTACTGGATGTTATATCTTCGATTGTAACTTCGTTACCTTTTTAAAAATGAAGTAGTTAGTGGCATTGGTGTTTGAACCTTCGGTGTCATCTCTCGATGACCAATAACTTACTCATACTTTTTGAATACCGATCATTCTTACAGTTAGAAGTTATTAATACCAATAGGTTGGTTCCGAAACAACATCCTAGGGGATATAACTTCATCCTACCTTCGGTAGTAATCACTAAGAATCAGATATATTCACCACATCAAGTCATTTGTTCTGATTGAACCATCATTGGTATACCTGTTGCTATGTTTCATCAACTACCAATCCCATTAGATAAAATCCTTGACAATACATTCAGTTCTTTCGGTTGTTGTATATAATTACCTTATCAGGTTAGTATAACATCAGTTTTTTTATCGATATCGATATGTGAAATACAACGTTTATGCATGGTTAACTGTTATTACTTGAATCTTTGATCAAGTGTTGTGATAATGGCCAAATACATGAAATTCGATCCTTGTTTTATAAGAGTTAAACATTAGAGATATCAAATGTTATTATCGATTTGATAGTGTTGTTATGATGTACAGATTGTAGTTAAAAGTTTATACTAAACATCTTAATTCCACTTATGCTGTACAAATATATTTTAGGATATATTTTCAAGTGTTCGGATTTTGTAATCTATCGATGAGTGGCCAACATCCCATATAATCGGAGCCATTAATGTTTTTGTTTGTATTAAGTTAAACGGATATAATCGACAAATTGTGTATATTATTTGATCGGGATTATTACACATGGATTGGGTTACTTACGTTGTCTATGTCATGGATAAATCCGGATAATAACAAAATGATGGGGATAATAATATCATGCCAAACATATGTATATTCCACATTTAATTAACGATTAACATGTATTTGTTGAAATAGTAATTAATAAATTTATTGGGATATATCATAACAAAATTCGGTGTATGTATGGATGTTTGTTAACAAATTAGTTTCGGTGACTAATTAAACCATCAATGAATTAACATTAAATAGTTTTAATCACTACATACATGTCAATGTTGTTACGATTATAACGATTCAATCAACATTTCATCACTTTGTTGCCAATTGAAGCAACCGTCATAAACCATAGATCACTTTAATTTCTAAACACCGATCCTAATATCTTTCCGTTTTAATAAAGGAACATTTGGGTTGGTTCATTTGAATTTTTTATAATACTTACAAATTAATCTGATTTAACCAATAATAAGTTACTAAATATTGAATTATTCAACAGATTATTAATAGCCATGGGTGTTTAGCTTAGAATATTAAATAATCTTATGAGTTAATGGAATGATTCATTAAAAAACATAGAGATAATTATCGGATGTTAGGTTGTTAATAATAATATGTACTTAAACGGAATAAACAGTTGATAGATTAATTAATTAAATAATAATTTTTTTGAACTTACTTACTGAAAAATTGGTATTCCTGATTGTGTTGTTTTGTAACCAACCCGTCATTGTTGTTATAACTTTATACATATCCGATGTTATGGCATAGTTAGCCGTATCAAATATTTGAGCATCTTTATCAGTATTAACGGCTATAATGGTTTTAGCATATCTGATGCCAGCTAAATGATGGTCTGATCCAGATATACCGAACGCAATGTAGAGCTTAGGTGATATAACTTGGGAGTTACCTCCTATTTGAAGCTCTGATGGAGCACATCTCGATTCAACAGCACCTCTGGTTGCTCCGATGGCAGCACCAAGTTTTAGAGCCAATGGCAACAACCATCTCCTGAAATTTTCTGATGTACCAAAGCTCTTTCCTCCAGCAATAACTATATCCGCCTCTGTTAATTTCGGTAAATCTAAACCATATGGTCCTAAATCTTTTCTTGAGTAAGTTAATAACTTAATACAATGATCGGTGTTGAAGTTTATTATCTGAATCTTCGGAACAACACGTAGTCATCCATCTGTTTCATTTTTGTTGCCAACGAACGTTGGATAAAACAGTTTAACCGACATTAGTCAAGGTTTCGGATATTTGAAGTAGATGTGTTTCAACATTTTTCCACCATGTACCAACGTTGTGAACACGTTGTAGTCTATAACATCATGGATGCCGGAAACAACACATCGGTTGGTAGTGGCACCAGCATAACATAAAATGTGATGTAAGTTTGAATTATTATCGACTAGAACCATATCATATTTTAACATCAACCCTGATACAATGAGAGATAATCTATAACTATCAATTAAAACGTTGATAGGTCTTGTACAAGCAAATATAAATGCTTTATTAATCCAGTTAAGAGACATTATTCGGTTTGCATTACAATTTATAGCCAACACATCAATACTTGAACACATTACTGTGGTAAAATCTATTAACCTTTGGTCTGTTAAACTAAACCTATTGTTTATTGCTTCTAGTATTATTAATGCTTTCATTTACTTAACCGAATATAATATCCATTAGACTGTTAACATCATCAAAGAACTTACACTTTCGTGGTTTATCTATTGCTAATAACTCCATTGTTTCAACACATGAATTCGGTTTAATGTGTAGATCAGGTAGGAATACCGTTTTTATTGGTGTGTTTAACATTAATATTATACCTGTTAATCCGATATATTTAATAAAGTTAGTGAAATTACAAACCAGAACACATGGTAATTTGACAACAAACGTTATAGTTCTGTTATAAGCATGACATTGTACTGTTAGTTCGTTGGTTGTAAACTTTAGCAAATTGTATGCATAATAGAGTTGATGTCAACCTAAAAGAGCGGCTAATGCCGGACCAACTCATCCAGTGTTGTTACCAAATGTTGATTTACCCGTTAGAACTAAATCGTATTTGTTTATCTTAATAAATTTCTTAAGTACTTTGGCAATCGTTAAATCATCAAGATCTTTTACTCTATGTTTAACAGATCGAATCAGAAATGCTTCATCTACACCCATTGCTAACACATACTTGTAGATTTTTTCATCAACGTCATCACCTATGCATACCGCTGATAGTTTAACTCCTGGATTTTTGTTTTTGAAGTCAACTGCGGCCATTACACTTTCCTCATCAATAGGATTGATAACCCGACTTATATTCTCAAAACATAACATGCCATTTTGTTGTCTCAATTCAATCTTGGGATCGTAGATGATTTTAACTGTTATAAGTATTTTCATTTAATTAAACTTAAATCTGTTAAATGATAGTGGTTCGAATGAATTATAAATTAAATATCTCAATATATCCATTCTTTCAATCGGATCTTTAATCCCAGAGAAGTTCATGTATGTTCCATTGACAAAACTCGATGGATGTTTAATGAATTTGTTTAAGTTGTTTAAGGTTCATTTAAGATTGGATAATTTAATCAATGCCGGAGAATAAACATAATTTGAACAACCTGCTATCGATCTAAACACAACACTCCAAAGATTCGGACCAAGCTTATGAGTACCACCCTCTCCAACAGAGTGACAACCTGAACATACACTAAAATACCTTTCACCTTTATTTAGTGAAGAACATAATAATAATGTACTTAATACTTGAGGTTGTTTGTTTGTTTTTGGTTTAATCGATCTTATAACCGCTTGTTTCCTTATCATGTTTGGATATAGTTTACTTGTTGAAAGAATTGTCGGATAGATAACAAAACCTGATAATAAACCAGTTAAATATAAGTTCTTTATTCTTTCGAGGATATCGATTACCTCTCTCTTCATTTATGTCAACAATACTAAATGTTTTTATAAAACACCATCTTGAATCACTCGTTATTATTCCTCGATTAAATAAACTGAACATGTCATATGTTTAAATATATTTGCAAACAGAGAATTAATTCTATCAATACATTTCCAAACTGAAATGTAACCGTCATCACATACGTTGTGAAGTTTTATCTAACAGGTAATTCTTGGTACGATGGATGACTGATGACATAAGTGTTCTATTGTTCGGTGTCAATGTATAAGTGTTTGTTGATCTTTTAATTAATTCATGTTACTTACTTCCACCATGTTTCGTTGTTGGTTACGTCACCATCATCCCTCCCCAATCATCATCATTGATCCCTTCATGTTCTTCTCCTTCATCACTATTACCTCCCTCTTTATCACTGGCTTATCAGCCATTTCCATCATTCCTTACCTTTGGTAACCGACAAATAACTCATCCTTACTATTGGTTATTGTTATCACTTAATAGTTTTACCAACAAAAGTTGTAAGATATAACATCAACCATCTGTAATGGGTTAACGAATGTTGGAACGTTGTAGTTGGCTTAAACAACCGATGTACTGTATCTTTTAACATTGATGTTGTGTAGTTTCCGTTTCGAGATAGAATCGGTATCCATTATTAAAACATTTAAATGTATTGTTCATATTTCATATTACTACGATTAATACGACCATGTTATGTTCTTGGGTATACCTGTTGTTACGTTTCATTATGAACCAATAGAATTCTAACTGTAATCTCAACCGATCATTCATGTTCTATGTTTAGTTACCGAGATAATACCATCCCATGAATCCATATCTCAATTGACCATAACAACAAGCTGACAATTATCATTTGTAGTGTTGGCATGTAACGGTGTAGGTAGGTATTAGTTTTGTTTGAATCAATTGTATCGAATCGTTACAGACTTGTTAACTCGAATCGGTATAAACCTTTAACTTCAAACGTTTGAACCATTAACAGTTTTATGATCGACGGAGGTTGGATGTATAATTTTTGATTTATCGAATTCCGAATCGTCTAACTCCTAGTTTAGGTATAATACTTAGTATAACGTTATTTGGGTAATGGTTGTATGTCAACATATCATGCTATATGTTGGTTTTGTTTAATCCAGATAAACGTATATTGATTGGTTGTAATATAAAGTGGTGTTGGTTCGGAGTTATCAACCATGGTTTCTTGTTACTCTCAGTAAGTCCATGATGGTTTTGAACTATAACAAACCAATAATATCGGATGGTATTCTCTAACCATTAGCAAACGATCAGTCATTGATGGTTTCAGATTATTAATGAAAACAATTACAAGTTTAAAATGGATCTATAACATACATCGATGAATAAGTTGGAAATATGTTTGGTCTGGATGTTGTAATAAGATCGGATACTTATCTACTAGATCCGATATCTCCATCCTTGTTTATCACTCCTTTCAAATGGTAGTGATACCTCATTGTTGTTCCAAATTATCAACAAAATATCAACTATCATATCGATTAAATTTTTAGAATCCACTTCTTTCCATCTTCCTTGATGTGCATACGCACATACCCAATCCTAAAATAAACCAAGTAACAATCGGTTGATAACTGATTATTTAAAAGATAACAGTTTTGTTCGGTATGGATAACATCGATCTAACCAAGAGATTAGGATGTTTAACCGGTAATACCTGATGGTTTATTGGGATTGTTATAACTAAACGATTATCAGTTCTGTTCATAACATTAGTCGGTGTTTAGATCTTAGGCAACTACAATCCATATAGTTTTGTTAACCAACAACTAGTAGACCATTGATAACATCCTACCTCCTTACCCCCTCCTCACTCTTACTTAATTCTATTTCCTGCTCATATTACTACCTCAAAACATCCTACTACTATATGTTTATCCTACCAATTATTGTTCTATCATGGTTAATACCTACAACTATCCGTTTCCTACCTTCAAACTGTCAACCTAATCATTCTTAATGGTTATTCATAGATAGAACTCTACATACTTGCCCCATTACATGGGGGATCAACATATAATTCCTCCTTACTAAACACTATTCTAATATGTTCTTACACTCATGGAACAATTTAATCCTACTCCTAATCAAACATCCATGTTAGATCCTACCTAACACTTTGTTTTACTTGAATAAATATCGGATGTTTCAAACAAATAAATGTTACCTATCCAATATCTATACTTGATGTCTTCAGGTTGTTTATTCTTACTTAGCAGAAGCGGTAAGTTACCTCCGTGTTGTTTCAACTAAATAAAAATTAATTCCAACCAGATAGCCAACCTTTACCTCTATTAGGTATAAATGGATCCTTCAATACTTAATATACCTCTACCTCCCTCTATTTGGTTTCTTCTCTAATCATCTGGAATACCTACAATAAACCTCGACATGTTTTATACTCTCCACGTACAAGAAACAAAATCCAGTGACAATACCCTCATTACGAACCTACCTTTCTTTATTTCTTTGTTTTTTGAGTTTAAATTAACATCTATTCGATTAAACCCTCGTATACTTACCCTTATGTCCTTCTTTCTTAATAACCCACATTGGAAAACAATGCAGTACATAGAGATTTGATATTAATTACATCCCCACTTCTATATCCTCCTTTAATCCTACCTTCAATATGTTACCAAACTTACTCCTACCTTTAAGATATATCTCTTAATCCATCCATATGTTATCCACTAAATGGTCTCCATCCTACCTACCTTACCAACATACCCTCCTCTTAGACTAACTACCTCTAATGATAAACACTCCTCGGTCGTTAGCAACGAAGTAACAACATTGATGTTATGTGTTAGAAATAATTTAATTTACCCTCCTTACATCTGTTCCCTATCAACTCCTACCTACCATCTTGTTTTTTACCCATATTATGTTCGGTTCTAAACAATACCACTGTTTAGTTCACGTTTATTTAACCATATCTCTATCTGTTGCTAATCCTACCTTTACTTATTAACAACACCAACGTAATATCATCTCCCTTATCTTCCTTCCATGTTAATCCTACCTCAACATCTTGTTAATAGTTTTATCATTAGATATCTTATTTTGTTAAACCGTTTACTACTTACAACATCTGTTATTACTGACAACACTTATATCCTATCTTCTGTCCACCTTTCAACCAATGACATAAAGTTCTTCAAACGTTTGGTTCCCTTCCTTCGGAGTACTTATAACTCTCCATCCTTTTTGTGTATACATTTAATTAATCAGTTGTGTATTAACCAAGAAACCAATAGTTGATCCCTACATGTTGACATACCTTTATAACATCGAATACTCTGATCAGACGTTGTCTATGGTATGTTATTAACAGTTTAAACATTATACCTTGTTGTTATGAAAGATTAGTATACCATCATAATGATAATTGATGTTAACAGATATCATATCATGTAGTAACAAACATGTAGTTCATTTCCAAGGCTTAATTCCTTCAGTTACCTTGTTGGTCTTACTCAATGATGTTACTTTCATTGGTATCAAACAGTTATACCTTATTCCTGATTGTATATGGATATCAATCTCTTGAAAGGTGGGAACTAACAACGAGGTCACCTATCAATGTGTTGAAGTAGAACCTTGTATCTGAGTTACATCAACCTTTGGTCATTTAAATTAGATTATCCATTATCGATAAAATTTATAAACAATGGGTCTTATCATCCTTTGTTATGTTGTTATCGGATGTTGGGTTGGATTTATCGGTGATTGTACTATCAGTTCTTGGTTCGTTTGTTAATCAGAAGATGGATTGTTTTGTTATGTTAATCTGTACACTCCTGTCATTCCCAATTCTCTCACAAAATGTGAGAGTTCAACCTTTAATACCCACCGAAATAAATCCATCATGGTACCACATTGTGTCTATCGAATATTATACCAATTAATATCATCATAAATATAATTCGTACTAATAAACTAACAACTAAATGATATTAGAACTACAACGAACGATGGTCTGTTACTTTGTTGTTAAAAACAACATGGTATTGGTGGTTTGTTGTTTAAATGACAACGGACAGATACATTATCAATTAACTATTCAATGCCATATCCGAAGTATACTTACATGTTAGTCATTGTAATTTCTTGTTATTTACCATGTTATCATGGCAGTGTTATCAGAATCGTTGATCGTTTCTTGTCAGATCGAAACTGCATACAAACTGAATACTTCATGTTGTTTAGTACTTGGTTTTTAACTTAACACTTACCAAGTTGGTTGTTATAGTCCAATCGATGACTATCGGACCATCAAATGTTGTATCCGATGTAGTTAACAGTTAGTGGTCTAGTGGTATATTTGATGTTGTTCTTGTTGATAAATGTAATTTCTATCTACCAATTATACCGCAACACAGATGGCTTCATGGGAAGCAGATATGAATATCATTTGGTTTATAATGTGATGGGGATTTAATCGGAGGTTGTTTTGTTTGAATTATGAGTAATATTCAGAGAACCGTTATCAAAAGTATTCATAGTTCGGTTGTTTGTTCGGTTTCATCTGAACCATCTGGATGTTTATATGTGTCGATTAAATTGAACAGAACGTTGGTTTTGATAAATTGTTATCGGTTCTTAACGGTATAATCTCAACTATACAGTATAATATCCGATACTTGTTCATAACAACAAAAAAACAGGTACAACCGACATCTATAATCACAACATGGATTGTAAACCTTCACAGAATGTGGTTAACACTCTCACATCCATTTAATTCCTTATTCATATAATTTATTGATATATTACATCCGGTTGTTTGTTGTAATAAGTTATAATACAATTAGTTCATTTATAATAGATCGGTCACTTACATGTGTTGTTTATATGTACCAATACGATATGTTATCACATATAATAAGTATATACATCAGGAATATATCGGTCATATTATAACATAATGTTAATGAAGATAATTGGTTAAACTACATATCGGCGTTCAATTAATTACATCTCTATGTGAATATGATAATTCTATCCTACTTATAATAACTGTTGGTTTTAATACACATATCCTTTGGTAATATATTTGTTGTTCGGTTAAACTAGATAAAACATGGTGGTCTATACTTCGAAGTGAATAAATTAATACCACTGATATCTTCATGGATTAATTAAATTGTTAATAGAGATTTACACTTAGAGTTATAATTCCAAATCATGGGTTCAATTGGTTGGTATAAAAGAAACCAAAATCCATGTCACATATTATAACATTTAAAGTTGTAGGTTTTAGTAAGTTGATCTGATCAGCTTCTAATATTTCAACCGAATTAATAATGTTATAAACATATACAAAATGGTTTAATGATTTGTCTGATCCGATGATGGGATTAAACAACACAACCGAAACAACTTCGGTATAACAGTTGAAATTTTTTGTACATGTCATTATTAAATGCTAATACTATATTTTATCTCTTAATGGCTATAATCGATCAGAACAAGGATCATATCATAAACCATTACGATGTATCACATATTCGTTTGTTTATATTCTGATTAATACCATTACAACTTACATCGAAATAATTATGAAATTATCAATTAATAATGTCGGTGTTGGTTCTTTAATGGTTATCCAAAGTATTAGAGGGTTGATAACACCGATGTTGACATTAATAAACAACCAATGGATTGAAAGGATCAAAGATGGTTGTTTAGAGTCACTTGATTAAAAACAACAGGTAAGTTAATTGGTTTTTTTGTTGATAAGATCCGAACTATAAATAATAAGGGTTGATTTATCAATGGGTTTAATTAAATAGTATCTAAGTTGTTAGATAAAATACACATCGATGTTGTAATTGGATTGATATAAAGATGGATAATTTATTAGAACATAACATGAGGTTTTATATGGGTGAATTAAATAAGTTATAAAGATGATGATGTAGCTGTGAATTTAAGTAACAGTTCATTACAATCGATGAGCATGTTTGTTGTTACTTTTGGTTAGTTTAGGATTTAATGTTTAATAACAATTAGTTTTGAATAGGTAGATGGGTGTATTGGTTTTGTTTCATTTGAATAAGGTCGACTATAACATGTTATTGTAAACAAATTATGAGAGAATGGTGGATCTTGGAAAGAGGTTGTTACAATTGGATTAATAAAATCATTCGTCTGTCGACAAGGTTGTATTGGTAACAACACCCACATAAAACAACCGAATGTTGGTTGATGGTTGTATTTCTTATGTTAATGACATGTTTAATTTGTATTTGAACTTATTTGGTGGTTTTATTTTGAACGTTGTAGCTAATCGTTTGATGGTGTAGTAGTGGTGTATTATTAAACGATTTCCATTAAGCAAAACGATTGATTACGTGAATAGTTGTTTGCATGGTGTAATTGGAATAAACGGATGTAATTAGTTCAATGTTAAATGAATCTATGTCGGTTTGCTTGGTTCGGAACATTGGAATGATAATCGTGTTGTTTAGATTAAAGATATCGTTGATCTTAGTGAATTAAACATTAATATTATCACTACGTTGTTATCGATTAATCACTAACACATTATTGAAACATATAGCATGAATTGGTTACAAATAGTTGTAATAATTGGATGTGGAAAGGTTGTTTGTTAACATACAGATCTAATCAATAAGAACAGGATACCGATGATAGTGGTCGTTTAATCAAAGGAGATGATGTAATAGGGTGGGAATATTGAATGTATGTTGGTTAAATAATGTTGAATATATTGACGGAATAACAACAAGGTAGGGATAAGTGTTAGGATAGTAGACTTTCAAATGTTGTGCTTACGACCGAAGATTATCAATCAATTGGATAAAGTAAATGGAACATAGGATAGTTCAATGGAGATTTGATCTGTTAACTTACATCATTTCTGATGGGTATTTCTTTGTTACGAACAACGAGATGACTAAACGTCCATGGTATTGAACAGATTATGTTAACATCGATTCGGGAATATAACAAATCAATGGACTTAGTGATCTTTCTACTGATTTAACACTTCGTTTTAGTTGTTTGAACTACGAAACAATTTGATGTTTATCTATATGTTTTATTCTGAAATGAATGGTATAAGGGTTAACAACACCCATGGATAATATGTTGGTTTGTGGTATAAATGATCAACATCGGATGTCATTAGACAAGTGTTTGTTTTTTGTGACATTATTCTAAATAAATTATATTTAATCCAATGGTCTGGACGTTTGAACAACCTGGTGTTGGCCTAATGCCGGTTCGTTTTCCTTCTATGTCATTATGTGAACGTTTACATACGTAAACTCAAACATGATATCTTGTTGTATCGTAAGTGGTCTTTGAACATGATTTAACTAATCTATCACGGATTGGTTTTAAAACATAAAACATATTGTAATCGTTTTTTTATCATTGAAATATCGATACATTAAAGTGAACTCAATACCAAGAAAACAACAACATGTTGAAATATTATCATTATTACCATCAATAAAATTACTCAAGCTTAAACAGTACTTCTCGTTGTGTTGTCGTCTTAGCATCGGATAGTAAAGCTATCAATGAAGTATTTGAACTTAGAATACAAATAGATCCATGTTTGTTTGGGGTCTTCAATCATGGCAGTTGTTCTTCTGATACTTACCCATCTCTCTGAGATCAGTTTATCCAATATCTTCTTGTGAAGTGTTATTATCTTGTTGTTATTGCCATACATTTTTTATTCGATTACATGTACAACACAGAGATCTTTTAGGTTACCACCACTACTGGTCCTTGTTCCAATGAAATTATATTCGGAATCATCTTGTTGTTGAACTTAAACAAACGATTTAATGAGATTTCAAATGTTATTTCACAACGTTTTGATGTGGATAGTGTTATAATTCTTAGTTATTAACTCATAATCCGATTTCAATGGCTTAATATAGGCATGTTACGGTCCTTTAAATAACTTGGTCAAAACATCGGTTGTCTTACTTACATCTTTGACATATTACAATACCATTAGAATATTCGGGATGAAGTTTTATCACTGTATGCAGTTTACCTGTTGTTCCACCTCCAAAGAGTAATGGGATATCCAATGACTACATTTTGTAGAGATCTTACCACTTTCACCATTTCATCCAATGTAGATGATGTTTAGAATCTGTAATTCAGATGGTATTGCTTTGTATTTGATTGTCACTTGAACATCTCCGTTGGTAGAAAACGTTGTTACCAAGTCTATTACTCAATAACTATTACATGATAAAACAGTACTAATGATATCCTTATCAACATCATGAACATCATCTTTAACCACTGCCATTACCATCATCTTGTTGTTCTTGGGTCTTTCGGTCTTTATCAATGGTGTCAAGGATGTTGCGGTTACCTTATTATCTTTAACAGTTCTTAACATCTAGTGGTATAACATCTTGTCATTACCAAATAGTTTATCTGTAATATCCATACCTTCCATCAATACTTCCTCTATAACCTTCAATGTACCTATGTCTTTGGTCAGTTCTACTGAATCTTATTCAATGTACTTATCAATTCTTGTAATAGCAACATGTATTACTCTCGTTGTGACATTTCAGTTCCTTCAGTTATTTCCATCCCCACTATTGTTAAGAATAATGGACTTAGTACCGAAAACATCTAAGATTTCTTTCATTGATACTTGTTTGTTGTTAAATATTAATGATCTATAATAAGTTTCTAATCTTATCATTGAATTTACTATAAGATATTTGATTCTGAACGTTTGTTATACCGAGATTAAAGCCAACAGAGTTTAGTTATATCTTATAAACATGCGGTGTAATACCTCTTGGATTTTGTGGTTATTTCTAGAAAGTAGATGATAAATTCGATATACTTAATACCATATCTTCTTTGGATAAATTATACTTATTAACTTAATGTTATTAATTAATTCCAAGGCAGTTCTGCCATGTTCTACAACTTCTGGAGTTATTGCAGAGGTATTTAAATCTATTATTACTTCTTCATCGGGGAACCAATCTCCTACATTAACAATCCATGTATCTTTTTTACAAACCCTTGAACGTTGTTCAACAGCTGAAACATGTCCACTTTTATCAGAAGTCATTGTGTTTGGGTTAAACATTCGTGTATCTTGATCAATCTTGATTTTATCTATGATCTGTTTATTTCCATCCATAAAGTAATATGGAATTGATGATACCTATAACCTTGTATATGCTTCATACCGATCAAAAAGTGTACTTTACTTGTTTGATCCAATCATAATTGGAAATACTGATAAATCAGGTTCGGTGTTAATCAAGTTCAAGAATTTTAAGATCTACTACCTTCGGATCAAACGGTACATCATCCATGTTTATGTCTATAAATTTTTTGTTCTATACACCACTTGTTGGTTTTACAACGTCCAAGACTTTGTTGGAATTACCTGATGTTATCATGAATGTTTGAATACCACTTGATTTTGATACATTTACTTGTTCACCGATTTCATAAAATCCATCTCTGTTAATCTTTATCGATTCTAATCCACTTAAAGAACAAACAATTGGATTTGTTATTAACATCTATAGCTTCGACAGGTTTATTAGGTAATTTAAACTTAAGCCAACATTCGAAATATGTTTAGGAGTGGTCCCACAACGACCACATAACACATATGCATGTTTTGTTAGTGTTTTTAATGTGTTCGGTAAAATCATTGGTATTCTAGATGTTTTTTCTCTTTGTTTGGAAGAACCAAACGTTCAGATATACTCATATTGACTTTCCAACAATGGTTGATAATTCGGAAGTATGTTGTTTCAGAGATTCTGGTTCAAAGGGTTCAGCTTAATCCAACACTCAATGACTTGTTGTGACTAATCGAATGTTAGAGTTGTTCTAAAGATTGATTAGATTAAGTTCTTTCGAATCCATCACTTACTATCACTGATATTAACTAAAACATGTATTTGGTTTTTTTATTTACTACATGTCTACAAGTAAACAAGCAGAGTAGCTTTGACATTTGTTGTATCAAAGAACCGGCCTCTATCAATAACATGGTTACATCCTTGTTAAGTACCGTGTTAATCTGTTGTTTATAACATGTTATCATTTCATTGAATGAAATGTCTCGATATGTTGGTCTTAATACATCAGAAGATACCATTAAGGTTTTGTTCGTTGGATCAACCAGAACATGCAACGAAGATACACCATTTGCTACGTAATGAATACTTTAACCTCGTTCCCTCCGCTATTAATACTGACCGTTTGTTAAAGTTCTATACGGGAATAGTTGTTATTATAACTTGATTGGGCAACTTGATTTGAATTGAAGGTATTTGTCTCGATTGTATCCGTTCCTACTCATAAGTAACTTAAATTGTATCTTCTCGATTATTCTTGGTTGAATTATATTTAAAATACCGTTGTTATCATCTGTTTTTGTTTACCAACGTAGTGTCTAACCTTTAATTTGAACTCTTTAGTATCTGAGTATTCATTGTACCATCCAGTATTAACACTCCGTTTACCACCTTACTATGACAATACCATATAAGTGTTGGTTTTAGTTTAATCAGTATTATTCATTTAAGAATTATATCTCTAACCGTACATGGAGTGTTGGAACGTTTGAAAATATGTAAACGACTACGATATTGACTGAACTTTAATAACACCATGAACAACGTTGTGTTTGATTCTACCCGATTTCAAGCCATGATCGTTTTCTGCTGTTATAACAAGTATCATTTCTTTGTTTTAAACTATATGTTCCATACTTCGTGTTTTCTTGATGTTGTTAATTAGATTGAGTACCGTCATATGTTGTTAGATTTACAATTAGTTAAGAACCATCTATACATCCAACTCGTTAATAGAGTATAGGTATAACATAATCGTGTATCAACATGTTGAAAGTTTTTGATCAACAAAGTGAGTGGTCTTTAATCTCTAAATTCATGTGATTGGATGGAGAAGTGGCTATAATGTGTTGGTTCAACATTTTGTTATCAATTATCTTCGGTAATAAAACAAACCATGGGTGTTGTAATTTTTGTTTAAAGTTTTATTATTGATAGTGATTAATCTTTTTTGTTTAGAGCCGGATGATTAACAGTTCCTAATACAAAAGATCCATCTTTTATTAAACCAATTAAATGTGTTTATGAGTCAGTGAACTACTAACAAATGAACTCCATACCATCTATCGGATCAACTACTCACATGTTACCATCATTTGGCCAACGTTTAGATGTCTATATTATAAACCTCTGGTTTTGGAATAACCGACATTTGTTAATTCAATTATGGTTACTTTCATGATTTTACCATATGTTGTTATCAGGTTGTTGTTATTAGCTTTCGAAATAACTTCGATTCCATTGTTAAAACCAAGATCATTTACATGATATCTAGACATTATCTAGAACAGTATTTATTAACCAGAAATAAGAACTTATATGTTAACTCCATTGCGATTTAATATTACTGTACGTGGGTTTTTATATGCCAGACGGTTGTTAATATTCTTCGTATTGGCAATACGTATTTCTTGTGGTCATTAAGACCGATTAAATAACCAAAGATAATAACATGTTAGTAATTGAGAAACATATGGTTTGGGAATAATATCTTAACCAAGGTTATAGCTCCGATGTAATTAATTTGAAGTGTAGGTAATCGAAGTGATGGTATTGATAAACCAATTAACTACCTTGTATGTTCTGATAATGGTTGGCATGTTGAAACAACCGCAACATCCGTGAGGGAAGGAACTCGTTGACCTCGATCTTATTTGAACCAATATGTGATGGATGAACTTGTATTACCAATAAATCAGTGAATTAATTACAAACGGACAAACAACCATGGTCAATGGTTATATGTGGATATGGAGTTAGTTAAAATTTTGGAAGAAGTCGGTGTCAAATGTTGTTAAATCCTTGGTAATCAAACGTTTGGTGTTAGATGTGATGTAGTTAATTCGGGTTGTTGTAATTGGTCAGTAAGGTTGTAATTTATAAATATTAATTTGGTTTAACATCGGACCATATTCAGAGGATAGATTAGATGAATTAAGCCGTTATATCGTACATTGAGGTGATTAATTAACTTATAAATCGATTAATCGGAACAACTTGGTTGTAACAAATCTGAATATAATACAGAGATATTAATCGGAATGTTTCAAATTATCTCAGACATAACAAAATGTGGTGAACAACTGTGCTTAAAATGGATACCTCGAATTATATCAATACTAAGGATGTTTGAGTTTATATTAGTTCTTATGAGTGTTGGATGCAAGATATGACGATTAAACTATTAACATATATCTTTATAAACAAATCAATTTTGGATTTATATTACTAACACCAAGTAATCATCTAATTTGTTGGATATAAAAGGTTATTGAAACCGTGGCATCGGATACCTTAATATCAACTTATCTGTAATTACTAATTAAATAATCGGAATATCGGATGTTTGAATCAATTTATGATTAGATGTAACAGATATAAACCGCATGTGAGGTGATTAACATCAATTGGTTTAAAACATCGATGAAGTTTTGTTTATTTATATCATAAATCTCTATAATTATACTATGCCGAAATGTTATATCTTTGATGTTATATCTGGCTACTTAGTATTAGTTATGGTTGATTTATGGCCAACGAACTGACTAATAACCTGTTCACATTGTTCGTAAATCTTGGTAACCCATGATAAACAACGAAGTATGTGAGGGTTTTGCTTGTAATTCGTTGAGGATGTTGGCTTATGTGGTGGTAAGATATCGAACGTTTGGATGTTGTGTTTACGATGAAGTTTAATTCGTTTGATACATTTATAGTAGATCTAGATGTAAAGGTACTTCTTCGAAGTTTTAGTTACCAGACCAACAAAGAGAACTGATTTCATCAGGTTTCAATCGAACAGTACGATCAACACTAACTTGTTATGTATCCGATGATTTGTCTGCAACGATTATGGACCTTGAAAGGTTTTTAAAACATTGATGTCACAGATAGTCAAATTAAGACATTAAACATCCAACCGATCTCTTAGGAGATGTGTGTTTTAATAAGGACAAAACTTGTAACCATGGGATGTTGATTTAGATAATTTCTATAATTCCATAAATGTTGGACAACGTTGTCACTCTTTCGTCAAGATGTTCACTTTCCAAGAGTTCTTCACCTGTCTTGTTCAAGCATATTCTACATTTTGTTGTTTATATGTGTAACAAATAGATATATTTGATGGGATTAATAGTCTTGGTAGTAAACTTTTGGCTTTATATCGAACGTTTTGAATCAGTTCTTAAAGAAGTTATCCATATGTCTGGATGATTTGGATTAACCGTCATAGAACAACCAACTTCTTTGATCGGTAATGTTGATAACAAGTTTTGAAATAAATCATTGAACATAAATCGTGGGTGTTTGGATAACCTGTACGAATAATAAAATGTTCACTCAGCTATAAGTTTATTAATTTTATATGGACTAATATCGTCGTTTCTGTGTTTGTTAATAGTGGACGTTGGTATTAGCTAATTATAGAGACAAGTTATCGATTCTAAGGTCATGTGAACGTTTGGGATATTCGAAATCAACATGTACTTTGTTTGAATTAAGGGATGTATGTTGAAGCCGAACAGTTATTGGACCGCTTTAGAACAACAGGTAACAGGTAGTGGAATTAAGTTGGATTTTTGTTTGTTAGAACAGTAAGCGGTACTATTGAATCTTAATAACTTTATCTTATTCGAAGTTAGATCGGATTACAACATCCGTACTAAGATTAGATGGTTTAAGAACTTGTAGACATATTCAATAAAGAAACTTAAACACAGATGGAATTTGGTGTAACAAAATGGTGGATGTTTGGGTTTTATCTATTGTGTTATTGGTATGCTTGGAATTTTCATTTAATTACATCATTATCATAAAAAACCAACGTAAATACTTCTATCAATTACCATTTATCACATCGTTTGAAGTCATGGTTTTTATTCCATTTTATCAATGATCTCGTTTATTACCATCGAATATTTAATACTTCTATTACAAATCAGAGTTATAATATTATATAACACATTGTAGAATAAACCATTCAATATATTACGATACCGATAACTACCTGTTCTAAGGTTGGTAATAACCATAAATAAATTTGATATCGAATTATTGAGTCTACTTAATGTAATATTATCGAGTCTATTACTTCGGAAATTATTCATTGACGACCGATAATTTGTGTTATAATTTGATTTGTTTGGTCTTGAGAAGTTAGATCATTTGTTAAAACGTTGTGTCGATGCTACGATGTTTCAGTAATCAATTAGTCTTATTACGTTGTTTATGTTTAGTCCTATTCTTCTTGCTAGAAGAAATACTTGAAGTATCAAATCAATAGATTCAATTACTATTTTACGATTAACTTGAAAATTAACTGCAAGTGTTAATTCCATCTGTTCTTCTTTGATTCTTTTAAATATGAACCATGGTCTGGTAGTAAGTAATTCTGTTATTCATGAGTTTCGATCTGATAATATTTGAGATTTAATACTTACCAAATCTATTAACCTGTACAGACCAAAACAGCTCCATGATCTTCAAGGTCTTCTCCTAACATTGATTTGAACGTTATATCTCATTTTATGTTAAGAATATGTAATAAATAATAAGTATCTGAACTATATTTGTTTTTAAGATATACTTGAACATATGTTTTAATTTGTTCTTAACCATGTAAACCATAAGTTTGAGTAGTTATCTTGAACAGATATATTACATCTTTACTAGAAAAATATTTCAGTTGTGGAATGGGTTGTTTGTCATAATGAAATGTTGAAATAAGTAACACCATTGGAATGTTTCCTTCGATTATCACTGAAATAATAAGTCTGAATTTATTTCGTTTATCAAAAGTAATAACAGGTACATTAATATGTTGAGAAATAGATTTTAATAAAAGTGTATCATAAACATTATTTGTTCCATCTTTATCAATCGAAGTTAATAAAATCCCACCTACACCATGTTGAGCTAATTTACGTTCATGTTCCGAAACATCAATTCCTGTTGATCTTAAACCACTAATGGTTGAATACATCTCAAGTACCAATGATTACCTTACAGGTAACTGGGGAAAAGATGTATTGACTTACAAATCTTTTAACATAGTTAGTAACAGACTCTGGGTTCGTAACAGAAGTTGAATTAATAGCCACTTTATCTACTTCTACTCTTAGCAAATACTCTACATGTTTTATATGTTTTATTTCTTCACCTGTTGACAATGGAACAGAATAGGTACCAACGGTTCTCGATGTTGTTTCAGATAATATCACTTTGTTATCAGATGAAGATGTTACATCAAACGAACAAAGTTCATCAGTACCACTAACACTATACTTACTAGTAAGTAAATTTGGACTATCGGTCGTTGTTAAACCAGAGAACTTAATAGATTTTATAACGTTGTTATAGTTAACATCTGTGTATGGAAATATTCTAATGATTAAATTGATCATTTTTTGAGTTTGTTTTATTATATCAATGGATATATGGATTCCATAAGCAGACTAATACATATTACATCGGTCAAACTATCATTCAAGTTATTTCTTAAGAAGATCAGGTCAGCAACGTTTGTAACACCACTAGAAACAACCATTGGTAATCTGTTGGTTTTTTTGTTTATTATTCTTAGTAAATCCGTTGTGTTAATACCATTACATCATTTCATCACGATTAATACCAGAATAAACGATAAGACGAATATTAAATCCAACTACCATTTCCATTATCCCATGATCACTTCCATCTGTGTTGTTAAAGCCGTCAGTATATCCAAGATCATACACATTCATAGTATCAATACTTAATACATCTCTTTAACTGAGATACTTATAATGTGCTTGAATTGAATTTCATATTAATAAAACAGATGTATCTAATGTTACTTTAGTTATACGAACGTTGTAATATCTTTACAATTGTATCTATGGTTTATGTACATCGCTTAATTGGATGTTGCAGTTGGTTAAGTCAATAAATTCTTTAATGGTCCATAAGTTCTTTGGTTTATTACATATTGGCCCATCTAAATCAACTATATACAATGTATTAGAGGTTTGAAACTGGGATTCGTTTGTTGTTCTTGTTTGTTGGTTTTGTATATCTTATATTGGTTTATGTTGTTTGTATAAAATTTAAAACATTTGTTACCATCTAATATCTATGGTTGGTAGGTATATATATCACTATTTGAATTTAATTGATCAGAGTAAGAAGTATTTAACAGAATATAAGTACCATAATTATGATTGTTCTCTAGATGAAATTGTATTTCAATTATAATATCCTTTAATAAACAGTAATCGTTATATCCTTACGAAACGATGTGCTTAATAAAGATGTTAAGATGGATTTAATGTGTTAATAAAGATACAAATGAATGAAGTAGGATACTATGATTGGAGCTGTTTGATGTTGTTGTTATTAGGAACAAAAAGGTTATATGTTAATCGTGTTTGATTAAATTCAACCAATATGTGGTACTCTTATATTTCAAGATGAGAAGTATTAACTTGTTGCTGAATCTAGTATCCAATTCAGACTGAATGTTTTCTTTTGTTTTAAATTAGATAATAACAGCATAACCAATACATGTTTCGAGGACTATGAGTAAGTTCTACTCTCTATGAAATAGATAAAAAGTATCAGTTATGTTTGGATTACTTGAATAATTGTTTGAGATAATCGAAATAGTTACCAAATACTTGGTAGAATTATTTTGTTGCTATCAGTTACATCGTCAGGTTTGTTTGTAGTAAATACAGATCACAGTTATATAGATCCCATTCTAGTTGCCGTTTTAAAAGTGTTAACAATAGAGTCTTAAATTATCTAATCTGTAATCTATTATGGCTACTTTCAACTTGTTCTTGAATAACCTTTGGTTGAGATGATGTTTTTAACTGCATTAATTGATAGAAATAAACATGTAATCGAATGTTTTAAATGTGGATTTAGTCACATGGTAAAATGAATCAAACTTGATGACATTGATATGTATACTTATATTTGAATTCCATACTAATGGATCGAACAACGTATATGTTAATTCTAATATCGGATTGAATGAATTACGTTGATGTACTATTCGTTCAGTGTAAATTCAGATCTACCTGATAAATCAACGTAACAACGATCCAACGTTCCACCCATTGAAATTATTACATGGTAATATCTAAATAAATTATTTTTTTATATAACCATATTATCCGATAACATTAACTAGTACAATACCGATATCTTTAGAAGGTATGGTGGTAATTAATTATTATATTTCCAACACAGTAAAAACTTTAAACATAGATTGGAATAAGTTGATCATTGAGATAAAAACATGATTAAAAAGGGATTACCAGTCCTAATTATACTTGCATTTTTGTTGTGGTATATAGAGCCGACTACATCCGTTTCTGGGTTGTTGTGTCTTAAATAATAATTTATACATGGATTAGTTAATGTTTAGGGGATTGATAAGGTTTCGTTTGGTTTATAAGGATCATGTTCTTTTGTTTGATAGTTTTGTAATCAGTTGTGATGTAGTTATTAGTTTCTAGGATCAAGTTCTATACTATCGTTCAGACATAATAACCGTTTGACTGTTGTTGATCTTATGATATGTATCTGTGATGTTGTATCACCATTCTAAACGTTTACAGATGTTTGGAAGTAAATATATATTTTATTAAATTGAACACATTGTTGTGTGATGAACTTAAATAACGGATTCATGCTTATGATTAGTGTTAACAGAACTGTTAATTATGAACATGAACTTATTATCTAACACGGATATAACTTTAGTAACGTGAAGTCTGTGGTTTTTTGTATTGGTATGTATCAATCAATAATAGGTTTAAGTAGTTTTATCACATTGATATATTTGTATGTTACTAATATCTTGTATGTTTTGTGAAACATTTATCATTCGATTAGTTTTAAACAGCCTACGTTCAATGGTTGGTGGTTTTTTAATATTTATTAATAATAGAACTTTATCAATGTTGTAACATCAAAATTGTATCCAATGTTTAACTTGTTTTTCTGAGATATTCCGTATGTTTACCGGTATTTCTTACTCAAAAGCTTAGTACTAATCTCCAATTGGTTAATGGTTGGTGAATATTAACTTTGATGTATAATGGGAATTAATTATTATGAATCTTTAAAAAGAGAATGGATATGGAGTACACTTGTTGTTCGACCTATCTATCTGTTGGATAAAACAACAACATATGGGTTTGTTATAGTGATAGTTGCTCGTACTTTGCAATGAATGAT
>NZ_CM008789.1:0-51873 GCF_002774925.1 Candidatus Hodgkinia cicadicola | reverse complement strand
ATTATTTCACTTATTACAACATAGTAATATTATAAATTTTTCACCATGATCGGTATATTATTATAATTTATGTCTGACCTATGTTAATCAAGAAATCAAATGAAGTAATTTTTAGTACTTTGTTAATAGGATTTTTGTTACTCATCTAGAACTTTTGTTTTAATTGTAGATTAGATAATATGATTAAATTTATTTACCTTATAATGTGATTGAGTTGATATTTATAAACGTTTGAGCTCGGTAAATAGCAAGATAGAAATATTTAATTATAGAATTTAAAATAATAAGAGTTAACATATGGCTATGTGTAGTAGGTTTTTTTGATTTAATCATAATATATGGATATATATACATATAATTTTTGATTAATTTAGTATATGTTTAATGAATTTTAATCGATAAGTTAAATCATATAACAATATATTAAGGCCATTACAACATCTCGATATTTTGGTAGTTTATTATCTCCAATTCCTATATCACTAGTATTAACATAACCGTTTTATTTAATCTTAGTTTAATGTTTGTAAGCAATGATATGAATTTCATTATTATAAAACTAATTAAGACATCTTTAATTACATTAAAAATATCCATATTAATATCTATGTTATTTAATTAAATTCTAATACCATAATTAACACAGGTATATGTTAACATGATTAAATGATAACTAATAACATGTATACATCTGTTTCATTCCAATCTTGTTTTTTAATTAATAAAATGTTACGTTTAAATCTGTTGTTCATTTTGATTGTTTATCCTATTCTCCATTTTAATAGTCCTTAAACTTAAGCTAAGAGGATACATGGTTAAAGTATTTATTAAATGAAACAATTATGATTTTGGTTATTAGAAATAAGTTACCTTCCAGAATAATATTTATTAATTTAAGATTTAAATGATCATGTGTTCTTACGAGAAAATTATCATTAATTTAAGTTTTGACTTTTATAAACGAATATAATTTATATTAAAAGTGATCTTATATTATATACTGATTGAAATTTTTTATAAATAATGATCCCAATTAATATATTAGTAATGGTGTATTGGTTATAATTATCTTGTACTCAATAAATTCAATGGTTTTAATGGTATTATTATCTTTTTTTTTAAACACCAACTATATGATTATTAATTGAAGACAACATACTAACAAAATGATGTCAATGCTGTTAAAGTAACTCTTTATGCTTTAGATGAACAAGAATGCTGTTATTAATAGAATTGATGGTAACTAAAAATGATGAATAGATCAACAGATAGACAAGAACATTTGGCTCCAAATGGGGACTAGGCTAATGTTATGATTAAAGTAATCAAAGAATAATCTTATAAGAAACTAATTGTTAGAAGGATAATCTCATAAGAAATTAGTAGTAGTATTGTAGGTGAACATTATCTCGTTTAAGAAAATATTGACAAAGAGATATAGAAGTTGTAATTTAAATATAAATTTAGCAAATCAAAATATTGAAGGTAGAATCGTTTTTTATAAGTTTTTAAAAATAACCAAAGGTTAGTTAACAAAATTTTTATCAGACGTTTTGGTCAGATGATAATTATTTAGATTTGAATTAACAATTCGAATAGATTTAATAGAAATAGAGAAACCAGAGTTAACATCAATACAATATTTTGGTAGGTAAGTAAGGATGGTGATGGTGGTTTTTGAAAAGAAACAAGTCGTTTAAATTTTTTTTCGATTAGAAATAATAATGGAATAAGATTCGGTAAAGTATATGCATCTCTGAGTACTTATATTTAGATTAAAATGATAACTTGTGGTGTTAAATTAAACTTTATGTATTTGGTTTCAATAAGACTAAACATAACCGGTATGTAACTAGCTCTATTTGTATTAGAGATTATATTTGTTACTGTAGAAATTGATAATAGACCTTATGACCGTTTCCAGTGACATTAAGAACTAACAATATTTACATCTCAATATTAATGTTAAGAACAACAATCTAAGATTCCTTGATGGTTAATTATTAGGTTTTAATAAATCAGAATAAACATAACAACGGATGTTTGATAACATGGTTGTTGTTAATTAACACTGAGATATATTGAGTATTTATTTAAAGTTTGTAATCGAATATTGTTAAATATAATTATCAACTGATTAGAAATCATAGAAAAGGTGATCATGGGAATAGTACTATTGGTATTGTTAATAGATTAGATGGTAAGTATGAACAAAAGTAATAAAAAAAACCAAATGTTAGAGGTAGTGAGATGATGTTGGGTTGAGATTTATTAATAAACAAAATAAAACATACAAACGGTTGATAATGTTAGCTGATGAAATAATCGTGTTAAGAATAAATAGATCAATTAAAATTAAATTATAGTTAAAAAGAGAAAGATGAAATAGGGGTATATATTGGATTTAATATTAAGTTAGAAGTTTAGAGATGAAATTATCATTGATGACAATATTGTTTTGAATTTCAAGAAGTTAACCATTGATCTACGAACAAAACACATAGAATTGAATATTATTAAGAAAAAGTCATAATTCTATAAAACATAAATAACCATAGATGTAGTATGGATTTTGAATTAATATTAAAAAAACATTGAAACATTAGACAACGTTAATTTAACAGATGCAATGTTAGATTTTATTAATTCTATCGAGATAGTTGAAATGATATTGATTGAGAATTAATCAGTTACTAGATTAGTTGTTTGAATTGATGTGGTAAACGTTAGATAAAACAGGAACAACATAAGGTTATGGCAACTATGAACCATTATGTGCATAATAGATTCCGATTTTATACAAAAGTATATTAATAAATATAATATTAATATCATTCATTACTGTACAATTATCTATAAATTGTATGTTAACATCATAGGTATTATTTTCATTCCAATGTTTAACAACATATATTTTAATTTGGTTTATTATTATCACCTATTATATCAGTAATTATTTATGTTTAATGTTCTATTTATATCTAGTTATAATAACAAAAACCAACATCCATAACGTTTATCTATGGTTTCTGATTGATTAATTCGTATAGATCAATCTATTTATTATTTTCAGTCATTTATTAATAAACTTAAAAGGTTTTATAAATTACATAAGATATATCATGATTTAATTAATTGGTTTTTTATAACGGTGTTATATATGTTTATTATTATTCATTAGTATTTATATCTGTGTAATTTTGATGTTGTTCACGTTAAGATTATCTGCCTTATATTAAGTTTATTTTGATTCGAAGTGGATTCAACTCAATCAAGCAACCATAACACATGATTCTATAGATCTATCTTAAATAAAAAGTTAATTTTAAGATTATAACATGTCCATGTTAATTGAAGAAAACTAGACATAGAGTAAAAATATACCAAGCCGTGGTTGATCGTTTTATATTGAAAAAATATGTTAATAAATTATTTTGATAAAACATTTAGTGATAAACATCAACAAGATGTTAAAATAAGTATAATAGTGACGGGAATATATCTCCTGATATATGTTATGAATTTGAAGTGAATATAAACGAGTTTACTAGTAATAGTAGATAAAAACGAATATGTAATCATTTTGACGATCCGTAATAACTATAACAACATAGCGGTTAATTAAGACATAGATGTTATTAGGTGTAGTATTTGTAAAGGATAGAATATAATTTTAAGATATCTAAGGTATTATTATAACCATCACATGTTGTTTATGTGTTTAATGAAAAGTCATGATGGATAATAGGTTTTTATTTGAAGTGTTTAGAATATAATAAAGATAGAGAAACTGGTAAGGAACCGTGATAGTGAGATGAGGATGTTGGGAGAAATAAGATATCAAATTTTTAATAGATAAAAAACAATAATATTGGAACAATCAAAGATTAGATGGAATGATTAAACAGGTTTCGATAACTACTAAACCTTCATGAAAACTATATTAGAAATGATTTAAGTATCAATTTTGAGTTGTTGAAGTTAAACAAGATACAACAGCTACGAGATATAACATATATTTGGGTAATTTATGTTGGGGTTATTAAGTGTTAACCAAATCATTAGATGTTGATTAATATCGTTCTAAACGAAGAATGGTGAAGGATCTTATGTTTGAAGAGGTTGGATTATAGGTGTGTTTAAACCGAAACAAATATTGGTGTTTATATAAAGTTGGTGATAGAACATAAGACTTATAGATTTCCGTCAATGGATCAATATTACAACAAACAATTTAGATTATATTATATAGATTTAATAAATTAATTTAAAACAAATAATTCTTAAACAAGACACCAACATCCGATTGATGTTTGAGGTAATAGAATTCTAATTGAATTCTTAACGAGAATAAAGACAGAATGTTCAAATTATTAAATGAATTATGATTATACCAATAATCAAAAAGTAGATAAACTATAATGTTTTAATAAAATATAAGAACAAAATTCATGATGTTTTAAAGTATTTATAACTGTAATTTATAAAAATCTGTCGATAAGAAAGTCTTGATAAGACAAGTTTATGATAATAGTAATCAAAATTTATGTGTTGTCGACTTAGAATCAAATATCTTAAATAAAAGAGTTTTGTTGTAACAACGGAGAAATTATAAGTTAGAAATTATTTTGTTGGTTTTTGTACAAACGAATCATTTAAACAACAGGGATTAGATAATTCAGAGTTTGGAATGTATCTTTTCTTAATAGTAGAGATATTACAATTTTATGGTTTCTATATTAGAAGTAATAATCCAGTTGTTTATATGTTAATATTGTTTAATTTATACGGTTCATTAATAGGTATAAAATTATAATAGATGTTATGTATCTGTTGAGATTAAATCAAAATGGTTAGTTAAATTAGTTGAAATTAAGGTTAATTCACATACAATGGGATGTAATAGTAATAAGATTTGTACCTTGATAGTACTTATGTTGTTAAATTATTACAAGTAATCAAACAGAATATGTATACATGTAGTCTTGAAACATAGAAATTAGTCTTGATGGATAAATTGAAAGAATTAATTCGATGATTTGACCATGAGATTGTGTTAATATTAGATTAAACAAACCAGTGAATTAATTATATATAAAACAAGAACATGTAGTTGATACAAAATATGAATAACTAAGACAGATCCCAATGAGATTGGGCTTAGATCGATGGATAGGAAATATGTTAATGTTGGGATAGGCTTTGTGGACAGAATTAAAGGTAGATATTAACTTCATAAAGTTAGGATAAAGGATATGGTTCTAGTTAGTTACTAATAATCTCGAAGTATATAAATTATTTTGATTAATGTAAACAACATTCGGTTAGAATGAAACTTTTAGTTGATGAATATAAAAGAAATGAATTAGTTGAGATTAACATGTTGGTTTAGAACTATTTTATTTCATGATAAGTAATATTAAGATATTGAAACCAAATAGTATAATACGATAAGATAATTCTATATTATTTTGAAATTCTATTTATACTCAAACGTTGTAAGTTTAATCAATCGATCTGTATAAAACAGGTAAGAGTTTCAATCCAATGTTATAATTTCCCTTTTTTAAAATTAATTAAAGTGTAACAGAAGTATGAATTAATAAATGATATGGATATTTATATTATTTAAAATGATGTTTAAAATGTTGTTTTAGTTAAATAAGAATAATGTACCAACAAAATTTCATATATTATGGATGAGATTTAAGGAATATGTTAAGAGTGTAAAAAATTTATATTGGTCGATATAGTATGTTGTTTAAAATTTGATTGTTAATTCTGAAAGATTAATACTACATTAATATCAATAGTAATAGATGTTAATAGTAGTGTTAAATCATGATCTTAGAATTAAGAATAATTTGATTGTTAAATCTTATGTAATCAATGTTTATATAGGTTCGTTAATGTAGATATCATTGATATTATAAACTTATAAGAAAGTTGTTACCAAATATTGGTTTATAGTGATAATTAAACAGAGATAATGGAGCAGTTTTATATGAGATGAAGTTTGGTTACAGGATATTAAGTGATTATGGAATAATCGGGTATTTTTTGTTAGAAAATTAAGATAATAGTTTAGGTTCGATTAAAACATAAGTAAACCTTGATTAAGACCGCTAATAGTCATTTGTTTATTGATTTTTTATTTAAAATGAAAACATGTATCAACATATGTAATAATTAATAGTATTTAATTCATTTTAGGTAAAGTATTTATTAGCGATTAATATTATTATAATATAAAACGGGTAATAGACTTAAATTATTTTGAATAATCGAACAAATATACTCTCGACTAAAATAGTTAAGTTTAAACGTTTATATTAAACATTTAGTTTCTAAAACCATAAAACCAAGGGTTAATTAAAATACTTTAAATCTAATTAACCTATAATGATAGATTTGATAATTAAGATGATCGATCTATGTTCAGATATTATTTCTGTGCATAAATTTGATATAGAGTATAATACTTTGGAAATATATCTAATAATGAACTCAAGTGGACTACTTGTTACTTTGTTGATTACTTTGTTGTAAAAGATTTAACATCACCATGATTCGATTATTATTAAGACAATAAAATCGAGAGATGTTTAATTCCTATCGGAATGTTTTTTCTTGGTAATAATAGAAGTGTTTAGTTATCTATTTTGTTATGGTAGTAAATAGTACCAACCGTTGATGTAATATTTTTAAGTATTAAAAGAGAACATTAAACACATCGAAGTTATAAAAAAATTATTTACTTATATAGTTATTATCTAAATCCCATGATGGTAATAAATGTGAAACCAAGGGGAGAGATAACTTCATGTTAGGTCAATAGAATGGGTAATAGATTAGGAATTTATCTTAGTACAACATGAGATGACATGTTATATATATATAGAAATATAGGTAACTTGATTGATAAATTGAATATAATTATACTTGATAAGTACTACAGATTTATTAAAACGAAATAGGTGAATTTTTAACCCACAACAGGTAGTAATCAGTTGTAACAAATTGATTAAAATTACTTGTATGTTTCATAAAGATAAAATTATAAAAAGAAGTAAGTATATTAATTATTTCTAAGAATAGAATAGTAATCGATCATCGAATCGGATGATTAGAAGTTGAATATTCCATCTTAGACCTATATCATTTCATGATGTATTAATATTATTATTAATTGAATTAAAATAAACAGCTATAACCTTAATAACAAATCAGATAACAAATATATCCGTATATAGATTTTCTTATTAATTTATATTTGATATAGTATTATAGTTCTGGTATTATATGTTTGTATTTTATTTTTAGAAAATTATTTAACTTATTATTATACATTAAAATATGAGAACTAAGAAAATATATTCATCGATAACAGAAGTTATTGGTAATACACCGATAGTAAGATTAAAGAAAATAGAAGAAAAGTACAACGTCAAGACACAACTTTATGCTAAACTGGAGTATTTAAATCCATTTGGTTCTATTAATGATAGAGTTGCTGAAACCATGGTTGAAGATGCTTGGAAACGAAATAAATATAACAAAAATACAATAATAGTAGAAGTAAGTTACGGAAATATTGGTGTCAGTGTTGCTGCTGTTGCTGCCCGTAAGGGCTTGGGGTGTTTAATAGTTGTTCATGAAGGAGTTTCAGACGCTGAGATAAACATGTTGGACCTATTAGGTGCTAAAATTATATTCAGTTCAAATGGAATAGAAGAGGCAATTAGAACAGCTAAGGAGTTTACAAAACAAGTTAAACATGCGATAATGACGCGTCAATTTGAAAACAAGATTGTTGTTAAAACTCATAAGAAAACAACAGCAAAAGAAATAACAAGGTCAATGAATAACATAGATTATTTTGTTTGTGGTGTTGGAACAGGAGGTACTATCACGGGTGTTGGAGAGGTTTTAAAGAAGAAAAAGAATTCAAATACTTCAATTGTTGCAGTTGAGCCTTGGAAGGCATCTGTTCTATCAGGAAAACAAGTTCAACCTCATAGTATACATGGTATGGGTGTTGGTTTTCTTCCGAAAATTCTAAATATTAAGATTATCGATTATATCTTTAGAGTAAAGGATTATGAAGCAGTTGAATATGCCAGAATCATGGCAAACACAGAAGGAATGGCGGTAGGTCTATCTTCGGGAGCGGCAATATGTGCTGGAATAAAGTTAGGTGAAGTTATCAACAATCCTCTTAAAAAAATATTAATAATGGTTCCATCGTCTGCAGAAAGATATACATTGACAGATTTATCTGATAACAACCATTAATCATTATTAGAGTTAGTAGAAATCTCTGGCCACCCAGAGGCAAGATGTAATCAAGAACTTGAGTAAACAACAAGGACCTGTCTTATAATTAATTTAACAACATATATGTTTTAGTCTCAACATTATATATGTGACCTCTGAACGTTGGTTATGTTAAATAGGGTTTACATTTTTATTTCGATTATTTATTTCTATAATTATCATAATTAAATTGACGGATGATCACAATAATTCATTGATATGCTAATAAAATTTACTAACAAGAATTATGATAGTCGTATAAATATATCTTCTAGATGTTATTGAGATATTTATTTTTTTAATTCTAATGGTAATATTCTGACCAATATCTGAATTTAATAACCAAACATCAAAATAAATTCTTAGTATTTACTTATTAATCTATCTAGAATAATTTATTTGGTTTATTATTTCCTTTAGAGGACTAATTTTAACAACAAAATAACAACTTCTGTCTTTACTTAGAATATAAATTTCATCCGTTTATTTGGATTAATTCTTTTTTTTTGATCTAAACAAATCGCATTGAATGGACGATAAAGGGATCGAACTTTTGTTCTCTCTGAGGTTAATAAATATTTCTTACCAAATTAATTACCCATAATGACATATTTTCTTAAATCGTAACTTTTCAATATAATTTAATACGTTTATATTTAATGTTAAACACAATTACAACATACTAATTAACAATATATATATATATATATATAGAAAATCTTTATTAATACCAACATAAAAATGTTAAATTAAAATCTGAATAAAACTAGCGGAAATATAATTGCTTTTATGTTATTAATTAGTTATTTATATTAACAAGTTAGATTTATAGTAATAATGTTGGCTAACGTTATGATGTGTCTTAAATTTAATTAATTGTCGAGATGTTGTTAATCTATGAAATAATCATTATAATCTATACAACAAAACTTTATATTTATGTATATAAATTAGGTAGTTAACCAATTGTTGATACAACATATGCTTCAATAACTTTAATCTATGGTTTTAGGATATATGTTTAATTGAGGTATGAAACAGATTATTCGGTTTTTTAATGGGATATGATTATCATACTCGGAACCTCCGAATGAAGGTTAAAACCGAACAAGATGTTATTGATGTTTAAGGGCTAATATCTGTTATACGTTAAAGATTTTAATAAACAACCTTATGCTAGGAAAGCGATAATGTGATAGAGATATTAGATTGATTAGTATTGGTAGTAGTAGTTTAAATTAAACAAGTTGCTAGTATACCGAAACTAATTATTACCAAACATGTTTATCTGTTATAACAGTTATCAATTATTAATTATGTTGGTATCTTTACTGAGAATATTAAAATTACATAAGATATTATAACTAGTAAAACTACAAGATAATATCAACATTAGTACTTAAGATCTAATTTTCTAAGATTTATGAATTTATATTCGATATGTTATAACTTAATAAGAATCTGTTATGATATAAACAACGATATAATTATATTAATTTTTATTTATAAACATTGCCTGTTGGCATCACTAAACAATTTTCTATAAAAAAACAGGCATCTTTGTTGTTTGTGAATTATATTAATTGTATGTTTAAAAGATTATACAAATATTTTTTGTCATTGTTAATAGAAGAGATATTAAGTTTTTTATATCAGAATATAGTTGTATAAGTTCAATTTGGTTTTTTCATGTAACATATATGTTTTGCTTGGTGCTTTAAAAGTTAGTTAAACAGTATTGATATCATTTCCAATGATGGTTTAATCTTATATGTGAAATTGTTACATGATTTAGGAGTTATAATCTTCCATTACTTGGAATCATTATATCTTGTTGTTGGATTTATTACCTTTAAATAAATTATTCTTAATTAACATGTTTAAATCATTAGATATTCGTATCTAAATTATAAACTGTTATTAATAGGAATTTTTCTACATCTCTAACCACAACGTTGTAAGCTGTTTATTAATACTCATAGGTTTTAATACTGTCCTTTGAATAAAAGGGATCACTTGTTGTTGTTTGTTCACATGTTTTTTTATGTTGGAATATGTTTATGGAGTTATTATAGACTTATTCATTTTTCATTTGTAATGGCTATAAATACTAATCCCAATGTTGGTTAAACTATAATGGAAATCTATAAGATAAAATGTAATATCATTTCTGATATTTCTTCTAATTAGAAGTTATTACTAGATTACTTGTCGTTATAAATCACTGAATAACGGGTTACTAGTTAATAATCAATGTTGTCATTAATATTTTTCTATTAATTGTCTAAATAGTATAAAAATATAGTAACAAGATTATGATAATTCATTTCTTGCTGTGATTTCAATCAATTTCTGTTGTTGTTAAGAATTAGTTGTTAATATTCGATAGTAAGAATGTCAATTTTTCGTTTACTTATATTTTTAATTTTCTGTATCATTGATTGTTAAAACATGAGAATTTGGTGTACTTAAGTTCTTATACAAATTAGGCTTAAAGATATTATTTCATGTTTATTTGTTTTAATGGTTGGTTCTGTACTTTTAATAAACAATTTTATAATAACAATGATAGTCTAAACATGGGATTGGGTAAATATGTATAATTGATCCGATGTATACAAATTTTTGTTATTTTTGTTAATAAATTTACACTAATAGTTAATAGATTATATCATAATATGATTTAAGTTGGATTATAATATATATATACACACACACATATATTTTTTTATATATATATATATATTTACTTTAAAAAAGTTGTGTTATCAAGCTATGGTTATCAACGATGATTGGTTGTTGAATTATTTTTTTATAAACTAATCGATTAATGTCTATGGTTCGAGAAACGATCTTGTTAATTATTAACACAAAATGTATGCGATTGACATGGTTAATAATTTGTATGTTCTGATGCTTAAGCAAGTCATACTAAACGAACCAAAAAAAGGATGTGAGTGTTGTTGTTAGAGGTTTTTTATTTATGTTTTAAGATTGGCGTCGACAACATGTAGTTAAGGGTAATAATGTTTGATTTAATAACATTTAAGATTGATCTTGATGTAATTGAATTTATTCATGATAGTTTATGATCTATGAAATAATTTAATAGTGGATAATGGCATGTTTGGTTGATATCAACAAAATGCACGAATAAAATCTGATTCAGTGATGTGAAGCAACCGCTGTTAAAATTTAAAGTAATAACTTTTCTTACAAAGAGGATAGATTAACTTGTTAAGTTCAAAGATTCTAATAGAACTTTGTTCAGTGCTTTTATGTATAGATATCGGAAAATAAAAACTATTTATGAGAAAACAATTAATCGTGGTAATACTAACCATTGGTTTTAAGTCTAATAAAATCAAGATATCAGATCAAGATATCAGAATAGTTGTTAAAATAGTTTATTTAACAGACTGATTTAACTATAATGGTAGTCATATCCAGATGTTAACAATCGGTTGTTTGATAATGTATGATGATCAAATAAACTTTATTTTAAGTTTATTATGTTTTGTAAGTTATCAGACCAAACATATTAATCAATTGTATGATATAATTATAAAATACGATTATAACACCAAACGTGTGGTTGACATATGTTGTTGTTTATAGGTTATTAGTTAAATTATTAAGATATTTATTATGATTATTTTTTAATTATATAGAGATTATAACAGAGTTGGACCGTTAATAGGTAAGTTGAATTTATATCTGTATTTCATGTGGTTCTTGTTAGTTATGTTGTACCGAATGGGGTTATTTAGTTAACATAGATATTTAGGTGATGTTAGTACCTTGGTGGTAGTGTTGGATTTTAAAATTAATAATAGACAGTATATTTGGTAGTATAAAATGAATTTAGAATATGAAAGTTTAGTTCTAATAGCTGTGGTTAATAAATTTTATAATATAAGCCCCTCTGATAAGAAGGTTGGTGTATTAATTGTTAATATATTTGAAATGATATTTAAATCTTAAGAAAGTAACAGGATTAATTTGTTAATAATTATTGAACTAAACAAAATGTTGTTAGGTCTAGGTGTTTGTTGGTTTGGTTTTAGTTGTTGATTTTGGTGTTAATATAACAACTATAACTGTTATTTATTGGTTTTATTTCTTGTTACTGATTATTCATTATTATGATGTTAAATATCAAACCAGATTTAGGTATATTTATGATAGTAACGAGTTATGTATTGTCTCAATGTTTATAGTAGTCTTAATAAAGATGGTGATAATGGTTTTTTATTAGTAACCAATTAACATTAACAAGAATAATTCACCATATGTTGGTTTTAAATATATCATAGTTTTAATTTATGTTAGTTTAGTTTAATGTTGGTAGTTAACCTCATTAAAAATTACATGTTTAATAGATCAAGATTAATAAATGTGAGAATATGGTTGCATTTGATGTTGATTTTGGAACGGGGTTTGTAACCAAACAAATATATGTTATTCGAGATAATAGCGGTATTAAATCCTATTCTACCAGTGTTAGATTTAATGAATAGCTATCAGTTTAATAATAATTATCAATAAAAACTGATATAAATCAAACAAGGATTGGAATCAAGAGGTTAGTATTTAAGTTGTAAATTGTTAATGCGTGTTGTTATCACGTTCTAATTATTTTATTAACATGAAAGTGTTATTAGGTTGATGAATAAATATCTCTGATAAAATAATAATGATTTAATACTAACAACAATCGATGATTATTGGGGATATTTAAATGTTAATGTCTCTGAGTCCAGAGAAAGGTAGGTTGATAATAATTTATAGCTTTAGATTTCGAGTACAAAATAAATGCAGTTTGGCATTACAAAGATTATTATAGTTTGTATTAATGGTTTCAGAAATTGAGTTAATCTTATTCTATCGATTTCATTCGAGCAGGGTTGTTAAATCTAGGGTGTTAAATCTAGGGATTACCCTGTTGCAGACTGCATTTAATACATGTGTATTGTATTTTAATAAAAATAACAAAGCGAAATCATTCCTACTAACAGTCACATTTGGCATAAAAATTATTAAAAATAATTAGATATTACTTTGTTTGGATAAGATCTATTACCGATGATTACATAATTTGTTTTTTAAAACCATTAGATATGTTGTATTTTATTAGTTGATAATACGAGACATATTTACATTAGTCTAATTAGTATTAGATCTAAACATGTTTTCGCTTTTTTAACCAATGTCACGTTGTCAAGAAGTTACTTAATAGTACCATAAAATATAATACCTAATATATATATATTTTATTAAAAAATAACAGGGTTACAATATAGACATAGATTCGATTTATTTCAATACAGATATGCTACTGATTTATAAATGTTATTTAGATCACTGATCGTTATAAAGTGTTGAAATCTTTGTTAGTTATAAATTTATTTGATATATTTCTATATGAAAGATCCAACAACGTTGGATTTGAATTGTTTAGATTTTTGGATCTATTATGTATCTAGTAAGGATTTGCTATCATTAATAATACTTATTACAGATTATTTAGGATTTACATTCGACATACGAACTAGATGATTCATCCTATAATGAATCGATTAATTAACAACAAATCATTGATACATGTTTCTATTAACGTATGTGTAGGAGAAATAAGTGTCAATCATGATCAATGACATCTTTAAAAGAATCTGATCTATGTATAGATTTAACAAGTTTTGATTTAATTTAATGAATAATAACTAGTTATACAAATAGTTAATATATTATTAATATTAGAAATAATTTTAATAATATTAGTCTTCAGATGAGTTATTACGTTTAATAAGTAGAATTGAGTATTTGATCAATTGATGTTGTAATATAATTCGGTTTAAAATCAAACATAGAGTAAATCATTATTTAAAGATATATTTAACCGTGACTTTATGTATTGAATTAAAAATAAAACAACACGGTAATTAGGTTTTTTGTTTGTTAATGAAATATTTATATATTTAACTTAAAACTAATATCAATGAATTTGTTATTTAAGGCAAAAAGTATATCATAAATTACTGAAAGATGCCTAAAGTAATTAAGATGTTATAACTTGTTTCGTTGTTATAATTAATTGATTAGATCAAATCATTTCAATGAACAACAAACATGTATAGTTTTTATGGTTTTTCAGTAACAACAGAAGCAATCAGTAATACTGATGGTGTTATGTATGGTTTTATTTAGAATGAAAATAATTTATCTGTTGTTATATGTTTAAGCACAAGAGAATAATAGTAATATAAATGGTATATTTCAAGTTACTAAAAGATGGCTATTTGTTTCATTTTCGTTATTGTAAATTGAAAGAGAGGTGAATTATATGTTATGAATGTTGTTAAAGAACCATTTATCATAAGAATAAATAAATTGTTCAAGGATATTTTATAATTATATTAGATAAAAATTTGTAAACGATAAACAAAAAATATACATGTACATGCATGTATTTGTGTTGAAATATTGGTTCTTTTATTTGTTAACAATAATCCCATTAAAAGAATAATAGCTGTCGATTGTTATTGATCAAACAGGTTTAAGTTTTTTTAACGAATATTATTTTTTGTCTAAATAATTATTGAATATGAATAAAGTTAAATTAATAAAGAAACATGAGATTAGTTTATTATGAAGAAATGAGAAACTGTTACGGAATGTATACAAATTGAAGTTATAGTGTTAAGGATTATTGATCAGATGTTGGTAGTTTTGATTTGTGTATGTCGATCATAAAGAGTAGTAGTAGTTACTGGTTATTTATGATATATTAAGTATATTTGATAGTGTTTAGAATTAATTATCTGATACATGAACGTATTTTATTTTGAATGTTAATAGATTACAAATAGAAATAAAGGTTAATATTCTTACTGTGTTGACTCATGGTTTGTTTATTATGGTTAGTAATAGACTTCTTCATCTGAAATATTTATTAGCTAGAATAGACATACATCGACTCATGTTTATAAGTTTTGTTATATGTTAATCTCATCATTAGATGGGGAATGGTAAGTTCATTATTTGAGACAATAAGATAAATGTTAAAACTATGAAAGTACTCATGGTATAAACAAATGTTAATAGATGTATAAACTTGACTTGCTTTGAACCAAATGATTGAAGTAGAAATAAATTACTAAGATATATTGAAATTAATTGTATATACGGGAATTGAGAATTGGTTTTTAATTGGAACTAAGTCTTTGGATTTTGGTTCTTGAAATTAAAATTTTAAAAAAAATGTTCAGAGTCTAATAAGACAGAGATAGTGTAATGTAATGAACCATTTGGTGTAGGTAATATCAAACTGTTCTTACAAAAAAAATGTCGAACCAATTAATTATTGACAAAATTATCTTTAAGTATTGAATGAAATAAAAAAAATTAGAAAGAATTAAGATTTTATTTAGTGTTTGGTTTGGTCATAGATAAAACATGTATTGATAGTGATATACTAGAAGATAAATAATATTGATAGGATACATATGGTAGGATATTTGTTGTTAATGAATTAAAGATATATATATTAAATTAGAAGTTATTACCGTTGAAATTATTTCTTTTATGGTTGGGTGTAAATCTGGATGGAATACATTACTAACAGGTCGTAGGTAATATAGCGGTTAACATCATCTATATATTTAGAAGTTAATAGTTCGGTATAGTTTTTATATGTATTGAAATTTATATTAAAATAAACAACGTACATAGGTTTTTATGATGGTGATCTAAACATCTACGTTTATTAGATTTTATCTCTTAATTAGACATATTGATGTTGATTGAAAGGTTCGAACTCTCAGATTTATTATAATTTATAATGATTAAATGACTTAGTATCATTAGACCAATATAAAACTATTACAACGTTGTAATATCCGAAATATTGAGGGATTTAATCTAAATTTATATCAATGTATAATAAACATATTATTATATTATTGTTTAAATATCAGGTTTAACTTCGTTGGAAGTATTTTATAATTAAGTTATGGCTTAAGACATATAATTTATCTTAATATGTCATTGTATACAGATCTAAAATAATTATGAATATCTTGGTTTTGTTATAACCTATAGACATTTATTTATAGTGATTAGTCATTATATTTATTAAAAATATTCAATCAGTTTTTTTTTGATTATATTGTACCAATGATCCCAATATTTTTTGTATCAGTAGCTTATTTGCTATCATTAATCTTAACACCACTACAATTAATATTAATGTAGTATGATAACTTAATCGACATAAAACATATAAGATTAGTTATGTTAATTAAAGATTAGAACTATTTATACAACATTGATATAAAAATACAACACCGTGATTATTTATATCATATAATTATATATTTACGATTTAAACATTAGCGATCGAATGTTTTTAATTTTTAAATAACGTTTACATTAACAATATAAATTTATTGATAAAATCGGTTAATTTAAATCAGTAATAAACTTAGATCAATATTAGCTATACTTATTTATCAAATTGTTATAACGTTTATTATTTTAATCGAACTGTTAAAAGAGTAATCGAACCATTACAATTCGAACAACTAAATGTTGATATCATCTATCGATGTAAATTATTAGAATAATTTTTTATTATTTAACGTAATTTAATATTTATATCATTATCGATTGAATTGAGATTATATAAGTGATTCTAACCAAATCTCATTATAATAAACAGAATAATAACAAAGTAAGTACTTGGTTTGTTTTATTGAAATTTATATCAACGTTTGAAATGTTCACTTAATATTAAAATATATATATGTATTATAATAATCAGGGTACGATATGTTGTTGCCGATGTTGATAAGTATTTTTAAAAACTTAAATTATTTAATAAAGTATATCAAATAACATTAATTTTTTACACTGTTGGTTATTAAGTAAGCTGTTATTTAACTATTAATTATATTAGTAATAACAATCTATTAATTTAGATGGACTGATCAAGACGATGGAAGTTATGTATAACGTTGTAACTGAGAGAAAATGGATATTGTTAATTAATTTTATAAATAATTATAAGGTATTTCAGTTTTTATATAAACAATGTTAATATTCTGATGTTATAACAGTTGATTTTACATGTAGATAAAAAATATATATAATTGAATAAACTATAAACATATTAACATCATTTGGATTAATTCTTATTACTTATGTTTCAAACTGATATGTTCAACATATTGATGTTTAATATGTTTAATGTTCAATATGTTTGATTTTAATATATTTTTTCGTTATTATTAATTTTTAATACAAAATAAACAGATTTAACAACAAACAAGATAGATTAGGAGACTAATTATATTAATGATATTTTCCTTGATGAGATATGGTGTTATGTTGTTAGTTTGATTAAAACATTATTAGTAAATTTAATATTAATATTATATTATATATATTTTTGATTTAGAAACAAAAAATTTGTTATCATTTATCCTGTTTTATGAGGTGATATTATGGGCATAATGTCATTGTTATTAAGATTACAACTTCTATAAATCGAATTCAGTTATAATAATTACTGTTTATATTGGTAGTTCTTTAGATGTTATAATTAGGATATATAGTTTATATGTAAAAAATTATTGATTATTATATTATATATCGGTCCATGTATTTCATTTGATTAAATAAATTAGAATTGATGAGGTTAACACTATATTAATAAGTTGTTATAATCTATTATTAATAAAGTAAGTAAGAACTTCTGTTATTACAACGTTGTATTGGTTATTAACGTAATAACATGTTTGAATTAGATTGAATAGTATATCACGACAACATTACTTAATGAATTCTATTAACTATAGATTTATTAGTAACTAAATACATAAGATGCTAATAGTGAAATTAAAACTACATGTCTAAACGTTTAGTTCCATAAAAATATTTATAATATATTTAATGTATGTTTCTTATTCCAAAGGAAGTATTATGTTAGTTAATGATATTAAATTTGATTTAAGCATTTAATCATATTTGGTATTAATATTTCCAATAATTTAATATAATTTCCAATAATTTAATGTATTTTACTTATTAAACTTATATTATAGGTTACAAACGTATATGGTCTAAAAAGATATAATTTTGGTTATATTGGATGTTATTCATTATTTTGTTGTTGTAATTTATATTAATATCAATCATGATGTATACATCGTCTTCGGTGGTTAGCAGCAATAAGTAGTTGAAGTGATAAAATTACTTTGAAGATTTAAAAGAATAAAATAATTTAAATGTTGAAAGAAATTTACTATATAAGTGTCAACTTGTTGTATTTGTTGCTATCGAAAAGTAGTGTTTAATAAGATGTAAGATAAGTGATTTACAATGTTGGTAATAATGAGATTAATTTTTAATTTCCAATTATTTAAATGTTAATACGACAATTGATGAAACCGTATGATGTTAATAATTTAAGCACATTATCATTATATGCAAAGGGGTGTCTAATTTTCTTTTAACTTTTTTAATAGCTAAACACCTCTAATGGATATACTTACGATTTCTATTATCTTCATTACAGATTAACATAACATTGAACCGTTTATAAAACGATTATAACATGAATTAATGGGAAGAGATTCTAACTAAGAACTAGTATGTTACTATCCTAAAAATAGATGTTATTGGGTATTTATGTACCGTTGACATATCACATCTATATATTAAGTTAAATGTATTTATTTTTTGTTTTTGAATTAATTAATAACGGTAAGATTAATGGAAATAAATCGACACAACGTTGTGATGGTAATTGATAAACATACTATGTAAGTAATAATAATTCACATTAATAAATAATTTACGTCATATTTATGCATCTATGCCATAATAAACACGCGTTGAATACCAACAAAACATTTGTTTAAGCTTGAAAACTTATTAATAATATTACCCATAGTTTGTTTGGTGTTATATAAACATTCGGATTTTAGAATTGTTTTAATGTCAACAACCTTTTTATATATAACATAATAGCTTAGAACTTGTCGACTAAATATCCTTGCTAGAACAATTAATTTCTTTCTGTTACATGGATATGACGAGATAACGGATATAGCAAATTTTTTACATATAAATTCATTTATCTTTTCATGAAAATATAATCCAAAGGTATTATTACTATATTTTAAGCCAACACATGAAGCTATTACCAGATCATTAACAACGTTTATATTTAAGATTTTTTCAGAATTTAATTGGTGATTTTGAATAATTTTGTTTAGTTTGTTTCTTAGTTCTCATATACTTCGATTATTATATACCTCGGATTTTGTTGTTAATTTAAAAATATATAAGCCGAATCTTGTACCAATTCAACTTATAAAGTGATCACCATTTACATCATATGTTAATAATCTATTACTTTCGATTTGTGCAGTTCTTAACGCATCGATATAGTTACCATTGTGTTTACTGATAACCTCTTTACAGTATGAGATACTTAATCCAGTTTGTTTTCTTAAAGTTATTATTAATTTAATATAATTTCCGTCCATCATAGTTAGAATCTATAAGTTACCACTTGATTATTTAATAGATATTTGTTATATTTATTTTTAACTAATGCCATCATAATCTCTAAATCTTTTATAATTTTATTAACAAACAAGACAAGATTAACATAACGGGAATCATTAGTTTTTAACATTGATATTATTTTATGTTTTAAATTATTAACCACCACTTTTAATGGTGTAAATTTATTATAATTTCTTAAAAGAGTAAAGATGTTTTCTAGATTCAAATCTAGTATCTTATGTATCATATTCGGATTGTTATAAACGGATATTATCAATCGTTTATCTTCTATAAACTTCTTTCTAAATCTCAAGCATACTGAATTTAGTTTATGTTTACCAATGTTGTTTAATATATTCTTAGTATCAGATTCATTTAAATATTTTCTCCAAATCATGTTTGCTTTTTCAATAATATTTCAAAATAACTTACAAATAAAAGATATCGCTTGTTTTGAATCATTATTGATTAGAATTGGATATTTTATTCCATCTAAATTACTTTCCAACGATGTTACACCAATAATCGGTATACCTATAGTATTTGCATCTTTAATTATTACTTCCGATCCTTCATTACAAAATAACACTATAACATCTGGTAGTTCCTCAAGTTTTGATGAATTGGCAAACAATGATATTATATCGCTTGATTTTCTGTGATAAAAATCTGATAAACGTCTATCTCTAGTTCTAATTGATCTTTCTTGATAATGAGTTGATCATGTTTTTGCTGTTCTAAAAGTATTTCAATTAGATAGTAATCCACCTATTGGTTTCATAACAAAATATTGATTTGTATTAGATAAATAATATCCAATTGAGTTAAGATCTAAATGCTCATTACCAATAAATAATAAACGTTTACCTTGAGATATTTTAGTAAAAATTAAGTTTAATGCTGATTCTAATGATAATATTATCTTATTCATATTCAATATCCCAACATCATGCCATATTCCTAACATAATAGGTTTCAATATGGCTTTGTTTAAACTTATTTTTTTATCATAGTGGATCCCGTTCACAATAAAGGTATTAATATCAGTTAAACTTATTCTATCTCCAAACAAATTATTTGTTACCTATTTTGTTATTGGTAGATGTTTTAACTATTTGATATAATTAATTATTTTATAGTTTAGTAATTTTTAAAACGATTTAATTTAATTAGTGTTATAAGCGATAAAAATAATTAAAAAAAAATATTAAATTAATACATAGCATTAGATTATTGAAATTCGACCTAAGATTTAGATTAAGAAACAGTCTTGAAAGAATAAAAATAATTAAGAGATTTCTTTATGTTCATGATAGCAAATGTTGGTTTTATAGCTTGATATTAAATTTTATCTTAAAATATTACACATAAAATCATTATCTGAGATTAGAATTAATAAATAAACCACACATCAAATATTTATTGTAAATTTAATTCAGGATAACAAGAATATATTAGTTGATTATTTGAATAAACTAATAATTGAATGATTTGAATTAAATTTAAAACGATATAGGATAGAAGTAATCTAAAACATTCATGATGTTGTAATGATTCGTTATTCTAACGTAGTTAGAGGTATAGTAAGCACAATCAGATTGTTGGTTGTTGACGTGTATTTAATTAATTTGATAGAAATAATAAGATTTTAGGTAATAGTTTTTAATAGGTGTTTAGTTCATAAGAAGATGTATAATTCGAATAAAAGAAGAAAATTTTACTTAATGTTGAATCATCAAAGTGATGACTTAGTAATGAAGACTTAGTTAATTCTGAGTTATGATATTGAAAAATAAACAATATTATAAAATAAGATAAAGAATAAATTTAAATGACCAAACCAACAAGAACAACAAATCTAACAAAGTACTAACATATCTATGATGTTAAGTCGTTAGTATGGCAAAGAAATAGATCGTATTAGTAACGTTAGACTTAAAGAATTCATTGTTTAAACTTAATAGAATAAAAATTTTAAATAAATACAGGCCTTAGAATTTAGATTGTGATGATACTCTCAATATCATTTGTTTGTTAGTAACAGATTTAGATGTATTGATATATAAGTCCAAATTATCTCTATTATTTGAAACTACTGGATAACTTATAAATCTGGATTATATATATCAGTAAATTATAAAAAAACTTAAAACATATGTTAATATAAACGCGATGTTGACGGGATATTATTAATAATGGTATCTAGAATATATTAATTTAACACTGATAAAACGAAATATATTGAATTATGAATTAAATATTTTAAACATATATTTGATGGCGTTATTAATGTTTGATGTTAAAATTAATAAAAAATTACAAAATGTACTAAACAAAACTTATCACCTAGTGTTGATCCTTGATTAATAGTAAAATCTTATTCTAATGGATATTAAATTAACACTTGGTTTTTAAAAATTATAATATATGTCTTATAAAGGACCTAATCTTTTGTCAATATATTTGTTAATATCTTAAGCCCACTTTAATTAACAACGTTGGTCCAGATAAGTAACATTAACAACTAACTACTATGTTAATAGACACCGATGTTTATACTAATATATTTTAAAAAATTAGAGATTATGAAAACAAAAAAACTAATTAATTAAAGATATAAATTCTATCAGCTAAACTCATCACTTAAAACGATTACAACAACAATATGTAATCTATAACTTTTAATAATAAAATACATAATTCTAACAAAAAAGACTAACATAATATACTCAGTGTTTCAAAATTATTAATTTTTTACTTTTAATTAACTATTAATATCGTATAAATGTCATAATAACTTATTATTAATATAAGATTATTAAACCACTATATTAGCTATCAACATAGCTAACAATATAGTAAGTTTCTTGTTAGAATTAACTCTATCATATTTTCATATTATTTTAAATTTATGTTAAGGTTTTTTCTTCCATTCTTAGTCTCATCATTGAAATTTATATTTAAATCATGAATGTAAGACGATTAATATTATCACACAGAATTGGTATATTAAGGTATTGTTATCTTGTTGGTACAAACTATGAATAATTTATAAGAAATATTTACTTACTGAAAGTAGTATAATGTTATTAGTTATCCCACTAATATAATAGTTATCACTTATATTTATTCCTAAATTTACATTTCAGTTTTTTATTACTGTCCAAATATTAAAATTATATAATTTATATTATGATTAAAGTAACATAGGTTAACGTTTTATTAATTTAGGTAAATAATATTTAGTTGAATAGATTGATAACGTAGGTTCTCGTCAAGATTAACATCTCTTTTTTTTTGGAATTCCGATAGATTAAGCTCAGAACATTTTTTATATCTGTTATTAAAGTAGAAATAAACCTACTATTAAAATGATATTATAATATTTAATTCACGAATTAATTTTGAGCTTATTGATAACATTTATATCATAGATTTGTTAACACAAATTTTACCGTCTAACTTGAGAGATCGATAATAATGTGAAAAAAAACAACAACAAAAATGCTAGATAATAACAAAATATGCACCATATGTTGACATCTTTGTTTTAATCACTATAAACCTTGACGTAATTTATACTCCCTCATTGGTATTCCATGATACTTTTAAAAGAGTTGATGGTAGAAAATATTTGTATTTAAAGCTATAAATGTTATAACTACGCATAAATATGCATAATGTTGTATTAGACATTAATTTAAATATTTCTATTGGAACCAATAATATCATCCTGTTATGACAATAAGTATTAATGTGACAGAACGACATATAATGGAAATAGGAAGCAACATAGATATATGTCACGTAATACCTTAATTAAAGTAGTATTAGCTAATTGTATTCCAGTTAAATCATCATACAATAAACAATATTACAAATTCTTAATACTCTTATCATAGGATATCTTAAATGAAGATTACCAACTCACATAGATACCAAGTCAAGAAAACACCTTAATTCCAACTAGAATAACAACCATCACTGTTGAGATTATAAAATATACTCATCAATTTAAATCATAAGTCTCACAGTATACATGTAATAAACTAAAACATCCATACCTATATAATACTATAAACATAATTAATAATGTTATACCAGATCTTTCAAAGATTAGATTTACCTGAAAGTTTAGATATAATCCACTTACTATTTCAAACGTTTGGTAGTATTAATGTATAGACTTTCGGATGTCAAAAATCCAAACAAATGTTAAAACATTGTAAGATTACTTCCTACTTAAAGTTCATAGAATACTGTGTTGCATCTTCTATCCAAAACATAAATAGTTATAATAGTATTTACTAACGCTAACATTATTTTAAATAATAAAGTTGTAACTTAACAACATCCAAGCTATAAGTGACATTTTAATAAATCTTATTTTTTTTGTGTTATAATCATTGAGATAAAGTTTGATAAAATAATTATAGATAGAATACATGCCAATATACTTACAAATATAACTAGATCTACTAATCTATAAGTATAATAATTAGCATTAGATAGTGGGGATATAAGATCCATCTCGTTATAGAACCATAGTTATTAAACGTTCCTTTTATTAACATCAATGTCACTATAAATTAATCTAAACAACAACAAAATAAAGAAAGAATATAAACTGACTACCTTCATAGCCCAAATCATTAGACATAACTAACTTCGAAATTAATAAACTACCCATACTATTGATAAACTATTGGCAGCACCATATAAAATATCAGTATTAACATATGTACTGTTATCGAAGAATGTTATCGAAGAATTATATAAACGTTTTGGTTCTATCATCTATATTCTTCATCTTTTATATATTAATTTAACAAGTTTTTTGTTGTTAACTTGTATTCCAAGATGTTTTAATTTAATTCTCAGCAAGACTCAACAAGATTGATAGTATTCTAGTAATTACGCCAAACATTTAATAAAAGATTATATAATATCTACCTATTTCTAACATGATTCCATAACATCAATCGAACTTACAACATTTATAATTATTTCTCCCTAATCATTCACCAACAAGTACCACAAATATTATAAAGGTTTAACATTGACTGGCTATTAGTTTCTACAATATGTTCTATTTACTTATTAAGTTTATGATCTATGTTTCAGTATCTTAAATACATTGTTTGGATTTAACTACTTTTATCAATTTTATAATGGTTACTAAATCTTTCTTGTAAAGTAATTTAAACAAACAATTAACATGAACATATGATTCTTGATTACAAGATCTTAGACATTACCTATAATTATATACATAGGAATAATTATTTTAATCCACCGTATCATTTATTTTCTCAAAATTGTATTTGTCTTAACTAAACGATAAGAAATAACCAAATGAACCACATCATTGAATATATCCAATATTTTAATTATTCTAATAAGCCTAACAAATTTATAATTTATTATTAGTATCTTTATAGTTAAGATTTAAATTAATTTTCTTGAATCTAATCCTTCAATTTATGTTGTAAACATGTTTGAGCTGGAATTAAACTTATTACCAATTAAGTACATAAATTATAGTTTCAACATCATCGATGTTGATATTGTTTTAGTATAACAGCCGATCTCTTCTAGAGACATCTAATATTTTATAACTTTAAACAAATAAACGTATACAGAAATACGTCACAAGCGGTATATTTATTTATATAAATCTTAAGAGTAATTACCATTTGTTTATAAGATAACAACATTTTTACTATTTTATAACATAGAATTATAATTAATATTATAACGACCGCTAATATTTGAAATATATAAAATAATTATAAGCTTTATAAGTTAAAGTATTTATTTTATTATTGAAGTTGCTAATAAATGTAATTAATTACCAATCTAATAACTTATTAAAAATACAAATATTTCATTATTTAAAAAACTGTAACTAGAATTAATATCAACAACAGCCTGTTTATAATTAGAATTTTGTTTTGTATTTGATATTAATATTTTAGATAAATTAGTTCTTATTCAATTCATTTAACCACATATATATCTCAACTCACCTTATATTTGGAATAAGACAACAACTATTGGTCTAAGCTTATATCGGTTGTAACCGATGTTACCATCAACAATTACCCCTGTTTTATTAATTTCTAACATATCATCTTACTTGTCTATCTTGATTTTATTACCTAAATTGTAGACTACGACATCATGAACAATATTATAATGATTTGTTTCCTTTCAAATCCTAATCATTTTTTATGATTAAATAAATATTCAATTCCGACATGCTGACATTATCATTATTTCTTCAACAAAATATAAACTATTAATAACAGCTATGATTTACTAGTATTAACTGATTATAATATTCACCTTATCTTTATAAGTTTACCCAATCGTGTATGGATCATACCAATATGTTATGATCAATAATATTTATCATTATTTAACAAATTACTGATTCAATTCCGAACCAACGTCCATTTACATAATTGATAAACATAAAATTCCATCTAACATTAGTTATATAGATGACATAGATGACATATAATATACTATATATAATATATGTATAGATTGGATTAGCGGAAACATCTGTGTTGACTTTATCGGATGTTGTGGTTATATCCCAACATTTTATCCACTAGTTCGTGAGCTATTAAACCAAAATATTAATTCAACAAAATTTTTAATCTTTAAAAAAGAGAAATACACCTTAACTTAAATCAAGAATTACCTATTCTTAATACTCTGAAACAAATATCTGATAGCATATGATGTTAGACTTAGAGATCAATTCATTTAATAGATTATTTCCTACATAAACTATTGTTTATATACATTAAATAAAATTCTAAATAGAATTTGTAAAGTTTATTCCAATTCTTGTTGTTTATGTAGTTATTTTTAAAAATCAATTAAAATATAACGATTTAAGATGAATAGATATTCAATTATAATGTAATTATGGTAAATAATAATATGATTAGCGATAATAGAACCTTATCTCTTCAAAAAAAAAGGAACCATTATTTAAACCTAATAATTAAGTTATAACTATGCCGTTTTATTATTTCTATTGCCAATGTTATACTTATTCTCTATTATTCCAACCAATATCTACATGTTAATTTCACCTAGTATGAATTACTCTTCATCGTTTTAATAAATCTTTCGTTTTAACATTAATGACATTAACTGTTTATCTTTATATTTTATTTCTTACAATTTAAGTTTTATTTTAAGTTTTATGTGTGTTCACTTGTTTATAACAATTTATACCATTAATTTTCTCTTTATTTCTTGTCAATATTCGAATAATTTCTTAATATCAAAATTTATAATAACGTCATTATAGGCTGAACATATTCGCATATAAAAAACTATTATAATTTTGTTTGCATAAACATAACATCTGTTAATAATTGTTCTATCACAAAATATTATATAGATTCCAATCTTTATAATAATATAATTAAATATTAATAACTTAATATACTTATTATCGGATTTAATATTATTATCTTATTTCATATATATCCTATGACATATATTATCCTATGAGACCTTAATTTAATCGATCATAAACAACAAAATTAGTAAATAATCAATGGCTTCTTTCGTTATTTGAATGTCAAATTTTTAAAATATACTCTTAATTACCTATCAGTGTTATAATATTTATCTTCATGATAACTAAATTATAATGTTAGGATAATAATTTTTATTGTATTATAACTTCTTATATACTCAGTATTAACATTACGGTTTAATAAGATATTATCCTTACCAATTTATATATTAATTACTAAGTAAAAATTCAATCAGATGAATAAGAGATATTCTAATGATTACAGAATTAGACTAAATTGCCAACTATTCCTTATATCATCTTATTTACTAAAATGTTTAAAATACAACATTCAAGACAAATTATTCAAATCTTTTTTTAGATTAAAAATTTCAAAAGTTGTTCTTCTTGTTAGTTGCTAACAGCTTAGTGAATTTATTTATATTTGTTTGATTCATTGGTAAATTTACTAATGAGTTTTTTTTGTTTATCAGATATTTATATGATATCTTGGTTGTACTTCTACAAGTAATATTCTGTATCAATTCAATCTATACGATTGATTTATTTTTTATCTTTACCTGTTAGAAATCATTCATCTCAATCCAGATATCTCAACCCATACCAATATATATAATCTGTATGTTTATTTTGATAGATTATTAAGAAATCTATATACACATTCAAAATTAATCAAGCATATACTAACCTCAATATAATCTTAATATAATTTTATATTTTATACTAAATATAACTATTTATTATCAACATATTCAAATATGTCCAAACATGTTATCACATTAGTATATGTTACAACACAATTACAATATAATACCCAACTTTGTTAATAATATTATTTATCAATAAAATATTTTAAAAAAAAAAGATTAGGACCAACATAGATTAGAAGTAAACACACGAATAAGACACATTAGATATCATAGTAAATTAAATAACTAAATAAATGCTAAGACTACTTGTTATTTTGTTGTTATAATCACATCAATTTTATCGACCAATCAACAATTAATTGGAACATTCAACCAATAAAAATAGATACAAGTTACTAATAATATGATGTGAATTAATAATATGAAACATCTAGATTTAAAACAATTTATACTTGAGATAAATTTTTTTGTTGGAACTATATATAAATCATAAAAAAACTTTAGTAAAAGTACTAACCATAAATCCTATCATCAATAATGATATAGATATAATATATAAATTGGTGCATAAATATATCAAAATATTATCATTATTAAATTACTTGGCTAATCAAATTAACTTAAATCGAGGTATATACAATTATGTATTGATTGCTAAAATAGAATAAATCTAGATCTTAATAAAAACAAGATTACAATCAAGATGATAACAATATGCGGGAAAAAAACACGAATAGTATATATACCTACCATATTTAATATTTTATCATAATCTTACATATTTAGTAATGCAAGAAATATGGACTTAACTCCTAAGAAAGTTCATTTAAGAACTAACAACATGTTAATCCCAATAGAACAGTTAACATCAAAAGAAACCAAAAATATCGATGTCTATAGTTTGAAGTTTTATAATTTCAATTATTTGTTGATTGATTAATTTAAATCAAAGTCTTGGTTATATATATTGTTACAACGCTTAAGAACATTTATCTGGTTAATATTTAATCTATTTTTATGTGATATATAATAATATTAATTTTTACTACGCTTATTTAAATTTATTAAAATTAACCTAAATAACACTTTTTAAAAAACCTAATATTAATAGTTTTGTTATTTCATAATTTCTATAATATTGATATTTTAATATGTGAAAAACTAATATAGACATTATATCTAAATTTATATCTATGGTTAATAATTACAAATCGAGGTTAGTTAGTTTATAAAACAAGTGACTTACTAAGTGTATGGTATTCTTTATCTATTACAACGTTTGAACATAGTTTTGAGTTATTCAAGTAATCGTTTTTTTATCATGTTTTAAATTGTTATATCTGCACCTTAATATTTGTTCGATTTGTTACTTTTGTTTTATTCTTATCTTAAATTAACTTAATGATTACTTCATTTTGATGTTCTCTAGAGGTTATAATATAAATATCTTAGTTTTAAGAATCAACTTTAAATATAAATCTAAACATAGATTACTGTTTTATCTCTATATCTTTAATATCTACTAAACGTGCTTGATTTCTACTAACTGCTATGTTAATTATGCTTATTAATCAAACACAGAGAGGTTCTTTGTTCGTTGGTTTATTATATTACAAAAAATTTCATAAATCCCCTTGCAAGAATGAGTTCTTAGAATTTTATTAGGTTTATTAGGTCTTAATAAGTTTACTAAATATTAGTTTCTAATATCTAGAATTATACGTCATTTATCTTTTCATTCATATTAACAAAAAATTGAATAATATTAATACAATACATTAAAAGCATTTAATCTCATTTAATTCATTATTCTTTATTGAACTATTTTTAAGTTATATCTTTCCATTTTCTAAATGTTTGATAAATGTTCGATATGCCATACGATATCATATTTAAACACCATTCAAATATTTAAGTTTTAATTTAAATAACTATTATTATTAAGATAACAAATAATACATCTAATGTATAAATGTTCCTATATATTTATAATCTACCATAGATTAACAATAATACTTTTGTTAAAACTGATTTTAATTTTCTCTTTGTTAGTTTATCTCTTATTTACACCTAATAAATTTATACAGGTTTAAATACATCAATGTTGAATTTATTTAAGGTTTTAAACATTTAATATTATCCCATTCATGTTTTTTCCGGTTTCAGTATTAACTAAACACAAATCATTCTAATTATGACATGTTTAATACTCCTAACATTATCAATATTTAAAATCAACATACCAATATGGTTTGTTTGTATTTGTTGTAGATTGGCATTTATTGTACTATAAATAATTCGATATATATGTTTATCAATACTTAATTATGTTACAAGCCAGTTATATCTAATAGATTTAGATCAATTAGAACCATGTATTAATTTATCAGAATTTAAACACCCAATTAAGTTATTATTAATTATATTAATATATATAACTAATTTACTAGTTGATAACTAATCGTTGTTGTTATTGTTTTTTTGTTGAATATTCTTCCATATTTTTTAATTCATATCGGTGTATCAACAAAATGTTGTATACTATATATAATGTTTCATGTAATATTAATATGTTCTTCATCAAGTAGATTGATTGATTATTAATTTTTTCTTCGATTGTTTTTTTTGATTTATTTTCATCCATGAGTAAGAACCTAATTTCAATTGATAGGTATATTTATGATTTAAATAATAAACGATGTTATTAATTTATAATATTTAGAAGTATTCATAACATACAATTATTGGTATAACATCATTTTAAATAGAAACAATCATCATTTAAAGATGGATATCTGTTGGTTTATTCTATCTAATATCTAAATAAATATACAACACTATTACAACGTTTAAGATCATTAAACGACAGTTCATTTTTTATTGATATTATCAAAATATTTTCAATTATAAGATGTTAAGTCTTAGATACCAATAGATTTTATTTAAAATATTGGTTAAGGATTGATAATTTATTATTATTATTAGTGAAGTTTATAATTGTTATAAAAATTAAACATATAAAAGTAATATTGTTTGTTTTCAATTGTTAGTGTCAGGAACATTGAAAACTTAGTGGTTGTTCAATTGTGGCTACCATATTAACGAATTTATAACTTATTAAAGAAATCTGATGAAAAACGAAGTAATTAATTTATTAAAAAAATATAATATGAAAAACAAAATTAATTTAAGAATACTTAATGAATAAAAGATTAAAGATATTAGTCTAGAATCATTTGGTTGAGACTTCCAAGAAATTAATTAATATCTGTAATATGATATCTAGAACATAAAATAACAAAAAAGGAAAAAAACTAAAGATCTTTAATTTTAGTTCAACGTTGAGTTAATAATGTTATGCTTACTATTGAGATTAAGAAATATTATAATAACTAAAGTAGACTAAACAACATAGGTATAATAACTTGTTAAATATATATATATATATATACATATTGAAGGTTGTTATCAGATTAATAAGTTGAAACGTTATTAAAAACTATGAATTAGGATGATAATTTTTTGTTATCATTGATCATGTTAATTTTTTTTAAGTTTAATCAGATATTAATATTGATAATGTTTGTCTGATAGATGTTTACATCAATTTTATTATAAGTTTAATATTCATGTTGTTGTTGTATTGAATAAATTATAATAATAATGTATTATTTAAAACAGGGTAGTTAAATTAAAAGATTACCGCAATACAAATAATAAAACTTATTAAAATAACATTTATCCAAATATCCATAATCATTGGATTGTATAATGATAAATTACACACAAATCCCTTGAAGATTATATACAAAACATTTAATAATGTTACATCGTATTTTGATAATGTTATACATATATTAGAAGTTAGAAATATGAGAGTTAAATGTTATTTCACATTCTACACCAACGACTATACCCATTGATATAAAGATTAGGGTTTAGGTTTAAAATAGATGGTTGATGTTACAAAAAAATAACATAGGGTGATTACAGCATGGATTGAGGTTGATTTTAGAGATAATAGATACTATTCTAGGAAAAAAGTTCTTCATTTGAACGAAAAAAACCATGAACAACTTAGACAAAAAAACAACCAAACGTTTGTTCGTATAAGATAATAAAATTAAATCTCATAAGAATAAAAGAATATTGGTATGATAATCAATAATAGATGTTAATAAAACAATCTTCATTAAGAAGTCGTTATTTATAATTGATAAACAAAATAACATCGGGAGAATTCATGATGGAAATACCAACATGGATTGTTGTGGTTTTTAAAAAAGGGAACATAGAATAACGATAACATTAGATGTTGTTTCTAAAAGTTTAAAGACAGATTTGTTCTGACGATGTTTAATTTAATGCCATTAGATACTCCTGATCATATTGATTATACTGCTGAAATGGAAAAACCTTATGACTTATCGAATGATGGTGTTATAACATTAGATGTTAAATGTTGGTGTTAAACTTCAGACAGAAATGATTAAAAAAATAAACAAACGTTTCATACCAAGAATAATATTTTGTAGTTAAATATACAAAACAGGATCGGATTATTTTATTAGTTCCAACAGTTTGATTGATATATTATATATAAAAAGCATTATTACTACAAATGCCAATTAATACACAATCAAAATTCCATAGGATAATAGACATAGATTAAAATAAAAGAATTTAATGCTAAAATCACGATAACAAGGACCTAACATGTGAGATCACGAACATTTCAAATTAATACAAGTACATTGACAACAAATAGTGAATGGTTTTTTTCATTGATAAGATCATTAACTCCAATTACAACAAAATAACAACATGTCTACGATACAAATAACCTAGATAATCATATGTATAATATTATAATAAGATTAGTAAAAATTTCAGGTAAAAGTATTTTCAATTATGTTCAGAAATGCAATCAAAGAAATCATTTAACTTGTATTAGATGTAATTGTTAATTATTTATAATTTCTTGGTTATTAGACAACCGGTTAGAAGATTTATTATAACAAACAAATTTATAATACCAACAAATATCATACCAACACATCATAATATTTCCATAATTTATTTTATAATCCTTTTTTTAGAAATTTTATATAAAGATAACAACAAAATCCAATTAAAATCTTGGTAATATCAAGCTAATTCTCATGATTTTGATGATATTTGATTAAATATCTAGATGTGAACATTTACAATAATTTATGTTTTTTATCTTTACTAAACTAGTATTAATTTACATAATAACAGATTTTAGATAAATTACAGATATGGTATGTTGATATCGAAGAAACATACGTTATAAATTCCATAACATGAAGCAGTTAAATATATGTCTTAAATATTTATCTATTTTACATGTAATTATAGAATTAAGTATTTTATAAATAATAAACCAACACGGTTATAAGAGGATTATTACTTATTTATTTATTAATTTATTGGTTGTTCATGGGTTGTTCATATATTGTTATAATCAAGAATATAATTTGTAATACAAAATATTATTTGTTTTTTAACATTACTTATTATTTATCTTATTTCGATATTAATATCAGCTTCTAATGCATGACAATTACATTTCTTATGATAATAAGTTAAAAGCTTACATCAAGTTAGTGAAAAAACTACGATCAGATAATATGTTAATATTGAAACATGTATACCTGGTTTTGTTTGAATATAACTATCATGTATCAAAGAGGGTGTCTATAAACATATGGTAACCAAACTTAAATGACCATTGTCTTAGTGGTATATTTATAATTTCGATTTATAAGATTATAATTTTTGTTGTGATTAGGTGTTAAGTTAAAACCTTTCTATTGAGAGATAAGAATTAATAAAACGTAGAATAAAAAATAATAAACTGGATTAAACATAAATAATAACAATTATATTGGGTCCACTATTAGTCATAGTATTAGTCATAGTACATTCGTTAGCAGATCATAGATGGTTAACATTTTATATCATTTGTCTATTAAAGATTTTAATAATTTTTGTAAAATATGAACGAGAATATTATATGGAAGTATTACTCAAATATTAAAAATAAGAGAAATAGGGAAAAATAAAGCAAACAATGGTAGAAAAATAGATAAACACAATGAAAATCAGAATAATGGACAGGTTTAAATTGATTTAACTATTGATAATTTTATTATTAATTAACAGGATGTTTGGGCGTTGTTTCGAATAGTTGTTTTGTTTATAGAGATAAATATTCGGATCTTGGTTATGTTTATGATAAATGTTTTAATATAATTGGTAAGATAGGTTAACTTAATAAAATGAAAACTGCAACATCATAGTAACAACCTAGTAGGTTGGTCTCTTTCATTAATAGAAATAGTATTCAACGATACGAACTAAAGATTTACAGATAATTAATCTTATTAACAGATCATTAGATATAATGATATGATATAAGTCTAAAATGATAATATGATTATTCAAATATACATGGATATATGTTATAATGATTTAAGATAAATGTCTGCATTGCGATTAACATGCTACAACATTTAGGTGAAGAATAACATCGATCCTTATTAAAATTTTTAAGGTACTAATATCAATGTTTTGAACTTATTTTAATCAACATGATTATGTGTCTGGTAGTTTTTTTTGTTAATTGTTATTAGAAATAATCTTGGAAGAGATTCTTTATAAAGTTCAAATGCACATATAGATTTTATTCGGTACAAATTATATATATTTAGATTATAATTTAAAAATAATTGAATTAATTCATTTAGATATTACCATGTTTTGATATGTTTGAAAATATAAAATATCTTAAAGTTTATATTATATGTTAATACCAACCTAATAAATGTGTTATATCAATAGAAAAATCTGCGGACAACATCCTTATATTATAAGTCATAAATATATGATATAAATATATCGATCTGTAATCAAATCAAATCTATGATAAGATAAATAAATAACACACATCAATATCTATAAATTGATACCATATTTTTATCACGTACATATTATAATGTTATAAGTAAAACATGTTGATTAAATATACTAAAGACCATAGTCGTTTAATTCATTGTTAACGATCCGTAGTTATAACTATTTTTTTAATTATCTCAATGAGTATAACTCGATTTCTAGGAATAACTGTTAATATTGGTAAACAAATAATAATTGTTTGTTGATAAATATTTCATTGGATCAATCAAACATCGCTATATTGATCTGAATGTAAATTTAGTAACGGAGTCGAGATCTATAAGATCATATTTTTTAATAATTAAACACCGAAGCACTTAATGGATTGCAAACATATAATACTTCTTAAGTGATTATAAGATTATTATAATGAAAAGATTTATTGGTTTGGTTGATAAGTAATGTTGACTTTAGCCCAATAGTTCAATATTACCCCATAGTGTATTGATACCTATGTTGATATTCAACTAATTATAAGAATAAACTGCCAATTTTAGTGATGTTTAGTAGCTTTGTAACTATATCTTTATTAGGAATTATGAAAATACTGAAATACTTGAATAAACATGTTATTTTTGACTATTCAATAAACCATATATACATGTTATTTATGATAAGAATAAAATAACCAATTAAAACAAGTAGTTTTGGATATATTTGATCTATGTCTTTGGTAATAGCTGATTTGGAACAATAAAACTAAATTCAACGTTAAAATAATATATCAAATGTTAATTAATTTGATTTAATTATTCAATGATTTGTTGGCTAATGGTACCTCGTTTTTACTATTAGTTTTATATCATTATGTTTAAACCAAAAGTTGGATTGGTGTATTTATATCTAATTATTACTACATATGCTTAATTTTAATAATAGTAATAAATGTTAAACATATATTTAATAGAAACTAACTATGGTATATTATTAAGTTTTTTGTTGTTAAAAAATATAACTTTGGAACAGTAATTGTTTTATTCTCTAATCGGTTCTATAGTATAGTTATAGATTAGTGAATGAATACATTGGGATTAACAATAATGTTATATTAAGGAGAAATGGGATTGTTGTTAAGATAAATGCCAATTAATTGGATTTAAAGAAAAAGTATTTAAAAAAAATATAATTAAGAATTAAATAGTTTTAATGTTTAATGAGATTGAGGATTATATATTGGTTCGATGTTGGCCTACATGACAACATTAAATATAGATGTAAGTAAAACATATAGATCATTGGTCACTATATTATTCTTCACTAGATGTCTATTATAAACAGATAAATTTTCTTTAATTAAACAAGTAATAACGTTATTAACTTATTAGATTAAACTAATCTAATTAAATATGGAGAAAACATCCTAGTTCATAAGATTTGATAATATCAGTGATTTCTCATGTTAAGGGATTAATAAAAAAACTTCGATTAACATAATTTTTCTACATAATATTTATATATATAATATCTAAATTCTTAAATAGTATTTTTTATATAAATGATCTGAATGTATTTATTCTATATTTGATTTATTATTATATATATTTGGGTTTTTGATACATTACAATTAAGTTAATCAAGATTGAAACATAATTTATTATTGTTTGTTATTAGGCCAAAAAGAATCATACAATAGTTTATATTCTTCGACATATTTTATGCTAAGATTTAATTCAATTTAATTTGGTTATTCGATATTGGAATAGAGGTGTTGAGATTCAGTTATATTATTGATTCAATCATCATTGATTTAACATCTATGAACTTATTTCTTAACATTTTTTTACTATTTTTGATTTTAAGTTAATCCTAAATATCATCGAGATTTATTAAACAAACAATTTTTGTTTCGATTATAAAATTTAATTAAACTTCAGAAAATATTAATGATACTATTTTTTACTAGCTCAAAATTTAGTAAATAATTGTTGTTAGATTATACATCTAAATTTAAACAGAAAGTGAGGTGTTATATTAAAGACCAAGAAAAAATTATGTTTCTATGTATGTCATTAAACAAACAGAGTTAACATTTTAAATATTGTTTATGCTATTTAACTATTATTTTAATATTGATCATAATTAATGATAACGATATTGATTTTTATAAGAAAGTATTAAGAAAATTGAAATAATAGATAAAATAAACATGAATAATCGGATGGTATTTAAATTATCTTAAATTTTGATTAGACGAGATGTTGTTATAGATTTAAGAACAGATGACTTATTAAGTGAAAAATATAAAGAATTAAAACAATTAATTGTACGAAGATATTAATTTCAGTGGAGAATTGAATAATACCAAAACTAAAACGTTGAAAAAAAATTATAACTAATATCAATAATATCATTGTAAATGGTATGATAACGACCATAGTACTAATCGAAATAATGGTAAATCGAAGTTAGAATAAGTTTTAAAAAAACAAATATATATATATACATACGTATATAGGTTATTTTCTCAAAGATCAGAATAAACGAAAACAATATCGATGTTTACGTTGTTCTCTATACTTTTAAAAAATAGGAACTGTTGATTTTAGATTTGTTTAATTGTAGAACTTAAGATCAATATAATCTTTGAATTTAGATTAAATTTTAGATCAAGCACAAATAGAGTTAGAACCACTATTTAAAAAATATTAGAAATAAACAACATGGTATTAGCTATTATCCAAAAGATAGTATAAGAAGTTATAAACAAAAACTCCATGAGTTCTAGTGTTGTTTAAATAATAATTTCTGGTCGTTAATTGAGGATATATATTTAGAAGATTATTATAGGTTGGTAATTCATGTTGATTTCAAGTATAAATATTAAATCGATTATAATTTTCATATGTTAGCGATACTGATTAAACATTTAAGCTGGCAGAGCCAGCATTTCTATCACTGAACTATCAACAACAATAAAATTGATATAAAATCTATGTTATTGATATTATTTGATCTTATAAGTAAATAATTATTTTGTTGTGAATAACAATAGTATAATAACAGAGATAAGTTCGATTTTCAACTAACCATTTGTGTTATTTATTGCCCCTTTCTATGGGTCATGTCAATACTTTATGATCGTTTAATTGGAAATGAGATTCTTGAAGGTATTCATGTTTTCGTTTTTTTAAAAGTTTTGTATCGGTGAAATATTGATAACTTTAATTAACATTAATCATCCCAAACAAGAAGATCTTCAAATTAAAAAGTTGATCTAAAAGTTCAAACATTAATTGGTATTGGTTTAAGGATTAAATCCCTAACTACTAATCTCTACTTGGGTTTTTTAATTTCTATCGTTTAAAATCGATAATTTTTGTTCTTAATAGAGATTCTTATCATTCTTAATTTCAATTTTGATACAACCAAGATTTAAATATCTGACCTGTGGTTAATTTAGAATCCAAAAGATATCTATTTCAAAGGTCATGATAATCTTATATGATATTAGAAGTAATTACTATCATGAACGATAACATTAACTTTAATGTGTTGTACTAATGGTTTAAGTATTAAATGATTTAACTTGAAATCAAATTCAATTCATGAGAATTGTAGATTACACCGATCAATCTAATATTGATTGATTGATACCTTTATCAAAGGTTTGGAACAAACATGGTAACAATGATTGGTTATCAATAAGTAAGATAGATCTAAAATGATAAATTGAGAGAATATATTGTTTAAATAAGTTACTTTTAATATTAAGACTAAGAAAACAAATTAAGTATTTCACAAAGGACAAAAAAAGACTACAAGTTACATTAGATCAAGTTAGAATTAACAATAATAAACAGAAAGTAAAATTTAAGTATAATTAACTAATTTAAATTGTAATAAACAGAAATACCATAGACCTATGGGTATTGTTAGTACAAAGAGGGAAATGGTAAAAAAAAACTTATTCTATTATATAATTGATAGGGACATCCAATATATAACTCATAAAATTTCAGCGATTCAGGTGTGTAAAATGTTTTATTAATACATAAATAGAATAGGTAATATGTTAATAAGAGTAGTTTAAATTGATGGAAAACAGATACTGATGATTAAAATATTAAGATGATACGATGGTTTTTGTTTAATTTATTGGTATAATGGGTTCAACTAATGTTTGGTTGTTAATATTTTTTTGTCTAATATTAATGACATTGATAATAATATGTGATTGTTAGAACTAACCGAACATCATCATAATTATTTGGTTAAATGGGAATCTATTTAATACATACACGATTAATATGTAATGTGTAGTATGTGTTTTTAAATCAAATGAAGTATGAAGATATTGGATTTTATAATGATATAGATAATATAACGATTTATCAGTTTGTTTATAACTTGTTGAAATGAGTCGACATACTGATATTTGAATTACAATTATCAACAACAGTATGTTAAGTTAAATAATAACAATAACAAATAGACATTAATCTTTAAATATTACAACAAACATATTATATGATATAAGAATTTCTACGGGTAAATTTAATAGAAATATAAAAACTTATTAATAATATAAGGTAGAAAAATTGCTAATGACTTAATGGTTGTATTCGATAGAAGTTTAAAATCAAATAGTTATTGGGTTTTATAATATAATGGGATTTGGAATATATAATAACATAATCGACTTCTATGAGTCAACTTATTTAACATCTATTTGTTGTTAGAAAATAATTGAATACTAATTCAAAAAAACTTATTTATTAAAATCTTGATTGTACTCAACATTATATAATGAGATATGTCATATGGTTTTTTTATATTGATTTAACAAAATATTAACAATAGATAACAATATTGTTATTAAAATTAATAGTTATTTTTATAGATTTTAACCAAGTATAATCTTTAATATTGAGATTTTGTATGTTATAATAATTATATTATTGCGTTGGTAAATTTAAACATTGTTGTTATATCATGATGGATAAAACAAATTTTAAAAAAAAATGTCATATGAATAACTGTATCAATTATAATTTTATCATTAAATATATTTATTTTGATTAAAACTTCAGATTGTGTTAGTATATCAATGGGCATGACTATCATCATAGTATTATTAGAAATACCAATATATCAATAATATTAAAACTATTTATAAAAAATAAGATCGAGAATTTTAATTATAATTTGAATGTATTTATGAGTAGAACAAACGACCAAACATAAAAATAACTTGAATTCTATCTTTGATTTATGTTTTTTAACTATTAGTAGGATATTAACTTTTGTTAGATCTATTAAAATATGGAATTAGGATGTTAGTCCTTTTTTTTGATTATGTTATTTATTGACGTTATAATATCTTTTATTTTTAAAAAATTAAAATAAATGGCTTTCAAACGATTAAAATAATATTTCAGATTTAAATTATTAATCTTGATCTATATTATAGATTACTCTTAGGATTTTGTAAGTCATAATCACACGTTTTCATATTAATTATAATCAGAACTTGTGTACAGCAATAAGTTCAATGATTATTATAAGTCAGTTAAGAATCCATATGACCATATGTTTATTTAAGTTAAATTAAACATAAGTGATAATCCAATAAATTTAAACAGATTAAAATTATTATCTTTATTGATATTAAATATTATAGTTAAAGAATTATTTTCGGTACTACATTATTATTGATAAAATGATCATAAAATTTATTACAACGTTGTTAGTGTAACAGGTATATAAATTCAATGAGGTCATAAAGATTCTGCCATAACAGACAAGTATCGTTTATTTACTCCTTGAGAACATTTAATTCCATTATTACAAATATGCATCAAATATTTAATATAGATATTAATAAAGATATTTCTAAACATTAGTTAAAAATAAAAATTATTAACATTTGTTTACTAATATGATGATATTTGGATTGTAATTAAGAGTAATGTAATTAAACAAACAACCAAACATGGTTATAGTGTAATTATATTTAAATTGATAGAGATTTGAATATTATAAGATTATGTCAATCTTAGTTTGAAATATATAAATAATACTAATAGATAATAAGTAATGGTTGGTTTTTTAAGTTAATTAATGTATATGTTTGGGATGTATAAATTAATGATTATTACGAGTAATATTTTTTTTGATATTATTAACAACGATCTTGGAAATTAAAGATCTCTTATTAAAGATCTCTTATTTGTATATAAAAATACATTGAAGAAATTGATGTATCCATATTATAAAGAGTAAATTAAATTTATTATTTTCAATCTTGATTGATGTAAATAATTTAATATTATAGTCAAATTTTTATTATAACATTAATGTTTTAATGTTTCCAAATTAATGTTGATATTTAGATCTAATGATTAAACGATTGTAATGTTCTTAAGGATTTCATATTTTATGTAAATAATTTTAGAAGATATTAAACGTTAGTAGTTAAATTATAACAATCAGATAACAATGAAGTTGAAATAATTAATTTATTGAAATACACGATAATTTTAAAGTTAATAGTTAAAGATTATAATCGTTGTTAATATTATCTTTATATCTACAAATTTTTTTAAACCAGTAATATACTATGTGATGTAAACAATTCGATGTCAATGTTTGTGTTATGATAAATTATATTTGAATTGTTAGTTAAAATTTTTTAATTAATTTGTTTGTATTTATTAATTTGTAAATGATTAACAACAAGAACCATGATGTTCAATGTGAATACCATAGAGAAATATGGTAGCAGATTACTGTTATCTTCGATTTAAAAAAAAATAAGATCTGAAATAAGAATTATATAAAGTCTCTTATAAAGAGCAGAAGATAAGTACTGTTAAGTAAGTATAATTAATGTTATGTTTTAAAGATGATGGTGATTACTACAGAAATATTTCTTACCGATATGTCTCATTATTGACATCAATTATTAAATAGCTAGTAACACCTATTTGAATGTTTGATTACATATAAATGATTCTAAAGCCAAAAGCAACGAAGTATAAAAAACAATTTAGAGGGCATTACAAAACAAAATCTAAAGCTGGTTGCTTTATTGAATATGGAACTTATGGATTAAGAGCAACAAGTAGTGGTAGAATTAATGGTATTCAAATTGAATCTGCTAGAGTTGCTATTTCTAAGTTCATAAAGAAAGTAGGTAAGCTATGAATAAGAGTTTTTCCAAATATACCGATAACAAAGAAACCAATTGAAGTTAGAATGGGTAAAGGAAAAGGGGAAGTATATGATTGGATATTTAAGGTTGGAATTGGTAGAATAATATTTGAAATACAAGGAACTTCCGAAGAAGTGGCAAGAGCTGCTCTAAGAGCGGCTAGTTATAAACTTGGAATCGATACAAGTTTTGTATATAGAATCATGGATTTAACATGTTAATTCTGTTTATTACCGATGTTCTACCAATGAACAAAAACCCAAATAAAATAGATCAAAGATACCTAATTAAGAGTATTATTTTAGATAATAAAGATATTAAGATTAAACAAAATGAAGATTAAACAAAATGTAGTAACCACTATAATAAGTAGAGATTATCTCGAAGTTACATCGAAAATTACGTAAACATTTGAATAAAAGATTTAATCTTAATAATAACCTACTCGAAAAACCATATTTGAATCATGGCGGACTGCAAAGTAGGCTCTATAACAACATATTATGAGGCCAGTATAACAATGAAGGAATAAAAATATCGAAATTAGAATTAAACATACGAACGTTGTTTCCTCTTGATTTTGAATATTGAAACATAGAATTAGTAAGAATTAGAAATTTTATTAAGAGTGAGAGATCGACCATGTTTGAGCTTGAATTAAATATTACATGATGGTACTTTGAAAATGACATTGCATTTATTTGTTATCGACATGATTTTAATGTACCATTAATGAATTTACCAAGGTTAACAAAAAATGGAATTCTGATCATTAATAACACTAAAAAAATATTAGTAATGCAACTGATAAAACAATCAGCAGTATCGTTTGATCAGGAAAGTGAATCAATAAGCTTAAAAGATAAATATCTTGATTATCTAAAAATAAATAAATCTAAGATAAAACACAATACCCGTGAATCTGATCTTCTAGCAAGTCTATTGAAGTTAAAAACTAAACATTCCCATATATTTAAGAATACCTATGGAACAAAAGAAGTAATGTTTTACAAAGGAAAATGGTGTTATTTAACTTGAAGTAATTGTTATCAAAATAAATTTAAATATAATTCGAAATGATCACTTAGATTGAAAAAAACTATAATAACATATCTCGAAATTGGCAATAACATCATTGTCAACGGTCACTCTAATAGATCAGAGAACCAATTTGTTAATATTGGTGAGAAAATGGTTTTAAATAAAAACAGTGTATTAACTTATTCAAGTTCTTTAACAATAACCAAATCTAATAAAATTTTTCATATTATTAATGAAATAATTGAAGCAAAACTAAGAGATAAAAGTGAAATAACTTATGAAGATATCGATGATGTTGAATTAACACTTCCAGGAAGGATTTTTTTAAATGATTTAACAAACGATAGCTCAAACTATGGCTTAGAGCTTTTAACTAAAAGAGATTTAATCTTAATTTGGAAGGAGATATCAATTAATCGTAGTAATTTTAAGCACGTTGATTGCAATGTTCGGGTAGTAAAGGGAAGTGGTGATATGATAATAGATCTTGTTAAGAAAACGTTGGAACGTGAATTATGCGTTAACGATACAAATGATCCACCTGACGATGTCATGATGATTAATATCTTTTTAGGTTGTATGAAACAAATACAAAAAAATATTGATAAATTCTTTATTTCATCAAATTTATGTCAATACCTTGATCAAGTTAATAGTTTATCGGAATTATCTCATAAGGGTAAATTAACATGTTTTGGTGAAGGTGGAGTAACACAACAAAATGTTGAAATCACTATAAGAGATACAAAAAAATGACAACTAGCCAAGATATGTCCGATTGAATCACCTGAAGGTCAGAACATTGGTTTGGTTTTAACACTATCAACATACGCCAACGTTGATGTTAACGGGTATATATTGACAGGATATTATAAAACATGTAATGGATTAATTAATAACAGGGTGATATATTTAAATCATTTCGAAGAAAAACGATTAAACGTTGCTTTATCATGAGATAAATTTCAGAAGGAATTGGTTACGTGTTTAACTGGAAATAAAATCAAAATAATAAATAATAATAAAGTAGATCTGAATCTAGTGTCGAATAGTCAAGTGTTCTCACCCGCTGTTTGTTTGATACCATTTCTTGGACACAACGACCCGACACGAGCATTAATGGCAGCGAACATGTTGAAACAAGCCATACCTCCATTAAATCCGAGACCGCCATTGGTTGGAACTGGAGAAGAAATCAATGTAATGAGAGATACTGGTCATAACATTGTGGCATCAAATTATGGGGTAGTAGTTAGTCTTGATTCCAAGAGGGTTGTTGTTTATGAACCAAAAGATCGGAAACGAAGAGTTTATATTTTACCGCAATCGGGAACATCAAATCAAGAGATGTATCAAAGAATGCGGACAGTTGTTAACTTTGGACAAATCTTGAAACAAGGAGATGTTATTGCTGAATGTCAATCAAGTTATGATGGAGAAATGAGTTTAGGTGCCAACCTATTAGTAGCATTTATGTGTTGGGAAGGATATAACTTTGAAGATTCGGTAATAATTTCTGATAATATCATTAGTAAAGGTATCTTTAAATCATTTCACATAACAGAACTTGAAACAAAAATTATGAAAACTCCATTTGGTAATGAATTATTAAGCTCTGACATTATTGAATTACCAATAAAGTACCGAAGATATCTAGATCTCAACGGGATAGTTAAAGTGGGTAGTAATGTTCGGGAAGGAGATGTATTGGTAGGTAAGTTGGCTCCGAGATCAGATGCGCAAAGGAAGAAAGAAGAATTCAAAGAGATATGTGGGGATGAATTAAGTTCAGATGAAGAAAATGATGTGATAGATGGAAAGGATGGAGTGATTGAGGAAAAAATGAAAGTAATAGATGGAATTAATGATATCGCAGAAGAGAAAGAATATGGGGATAAGGTTTCTATGGACTTAGTATATAGTACCTCACTTAGAGTACCGAGTGGTATAGAATGTGCAACAGTTTTAGAAATAGAAAGATCATCAAATGGAGAATGAAGTTATCAAAATAAAGATCTAGAAGATTATATATATTGTCGGAATGTTGTAACAAGAAAATATATTAGGAGATGTTGTTTGTTATTGCAGGTTAGTAATATAGAGAGTCCGAATGTAACATGTTCGTTTTTATCTGAAAATAAGGTTGTTCAAGATGGTCTTAATTTATTGTATAAAAAATATTTAGATTATTTAAATAAATTGGAAGCGGTTATGTTATCTAAATTAACCAATAGGTTAACAGATGAAACACAAGATGCGGATAGTAAAGTATTAGAAATTATTAAGATTAAATTACTTGTACGTAAATCAATTAAAATTGGAGATAAAATATGTGGACGGCATGGTAATAAAGGTGTGATATCGAGGATAGTTCCGAAGGAAGATATGCCATTCATGGCTGATGGAACACCAATAGATATTATTCTAAACCCGTTAGGTGTACCATCTAGAATGAACATTGGTCAATTGTTGGAAGTTAGTTTTGGTTTAATTAGTTATAAGTTTGGTTTAGAATTTAAAAATGTATTAAATATGTTTTATAAAACCAATGACGAACGAATATTGAGAATGGTAATACCAAAGCTAACTGAAATATATCCAAATATAAATAATTTAACAACCAACATGATCTTGGTCTTATTAACTGAATTATCACAAGGAGTAAAGATATCTTGTCCGTTGTTTAATGTTTCGTTTGAAACATATTTGAAAGATTTTAACAGAAGGTTGTTAATTAATTCTACTAGAAAGGTTCAATTATACAATGGTATAACTGGATTGCCATTTGATAGACCTACATCAGTAGGTATTATATATATATATAAATTAAATCACCTGGTTGATAACAAACTCCATGCCAGATCAACAGGTTCATATTCGATTGTAACTCAACAACCTCTTAAAGGAAAAAATAATTTAGGTGGTCAAAGATTGGGTGAAATGGAGGTATGGGCGTTGCAGAGCTATGGTGTTGCACGGTGTTTAAATGAATCGTTAACAGCAAAATGTGATGACATAGTGGCAAGACGTGAGATCCAAGAGTCTATCTTAAAAGGATATTCAAGGTATACCCCTCATCAAATTGAAGGTATGGCTGTTTTAGTAAGAGAATTATTTTCAATGTGTATTGAAATTGAAGTAACAAAATAACCAACATGTTGTCAGTATTTAGTAAAAATATATCTAATCTTAGATTTAAGATAACATCACCAGAAACTATATTGTCATGGTCATATGGTGAAATCTGCAATGCAGATACCTATGATAATGATGGAAAACCAATCATTGGTGGTTTATTTTGTCCGAAAATATTTGGTTCTAGGAAGAAAAACGAATGTATATGTTCAATACCTAAAATAGACAACAAAATGATCTGTCAAACTTGTGGTATATACCTTGGTGCTGATAGGTTACAAACAAGATCTAGATTCGGACATATTGTTTTATCAACACCAGTAATGCATACTTTGTTTTATAAACCAACACCCAACATTTTAGCTGAATTACTTAACATGGACGTTGAAATAATTCAAGGTATAATTGATTGTGAACTTCATGTTATAACAGAGTCTAATCTAGATGAATACAGAAGCGGACAAATCATATCAACCGAAACATACAGAAACATGTGAATGAGGAATGATCGATGTTCAGTGACATCAGGAGGACAGGCTATTATGGAATTGTTATCAAACGTTCAGGTTAAAAAAATCAAGACAGAATTGACAAAAGAGATCAAACATATAAAGTCTGAGGAATTATTGGATAGGATAAAGAATAGGTTGGAAATAGTTGAAGGTTTTATATCAAATAATATTAGTTTGGACTGATTGGTGATAAGAATCTTACCAGTTCTACCTGCTGAATTGAGGCCGACTATAGTTTTAGATGATGATACGTTAGTAAATTCTGATTTAAATATACTTTATAAACATATAATAATCGCTAACAACAATCATTTAATCACAACAAACGAGATTGAATCAAATAATATCGATAAATTTGATAGTTACATCGAAGGTTTGAAATTATTACAAAAGGTAGTTGATGATTTAATTGATAATTCTTCAAATGTTGGTAATCCCAATAAGTACAATACACCAGCACTGAAGTCATTGGCTGAAATGTTGAAAGGAAAACGAGGTAGGTTTAGGTATAACATATTAGGTAAGAGGGTAGATTATTCCGGTAGGAGTGTAATAGTATCAGGACCAAACTTATCTATAAATGAGTGTTCGATACCAAGATCAATGGCCGTTGAATTATTTAAACCATTCATTTATTCTAAACTAATGTTGAAATCGAATCTTAATGACAGAGGATCAATCAAAAAAATACTAGAAGATGATATACATTTAACTTATAAGATCTTAGAAGAAGTAGTAAGTTACTGTCCGGTGTTGTTAAACCGAGCGCCAACGTTGCATAAGTTAAGTATAAGAGCATTTTGAGTGAAACTAACTAATGAAAAAGTTATAAGATTACATCCATTGGTATGTTCTGGTTTCAATGCTGACTTCGATGGTGATCAAATGGCAGTTCATGTTCCACTCAGTTTTAGTGCTAGAATCGAAGCTACAACGTTGTTAATGGCTAATAATAATGTAATGCATCCAGCTCATGGTGATCCATGCATCCTGCCATCTCAAGATATGATTCTCGGTTTATACTACATGTCGTTAATATCACCAGAACACAAGGATATATGTTTATCCTCATACAACGAAGTACACAAAATTCTATTCTTTAAAAAAATAAACTTACATACCAAGGTTAAATTCAGAATCATTGTAAACGGAAAGATAACTGAAATATTATCAACACCAGGTCGTTTGTTAATATCGGAATTAGTTCCGTCAGAGTGTAATTTTTTATATGAATGAAATTATCCCGAATTTAGCAAACAATTAATCTTTGATATAATCGAATTAGTTAAAAACAAATGCGGATTAAAACAAATGACAACATTTTGTGAAAAACTGATGAGATTAGGATTTAAATATGCAACACAATCTGGTATGTCATTGTCAGACTCCGATTTTACTAATCAAAGTTATAAAAGAAAACTTCTTAGAGATATACAATCAAAAACAACAAAATCCTGATCAAAGATTAGCAACAAACAAAAGATTTCGATGCCATTGTTAATATGACCGAAGGTCTTAGATGCTATTAATAATAACATTAATTTAGAAATAACAGGATATAGTTCAAAACAAACATCGATTCAACTAATAGTTAACTCTGGTGCCAGAGGCACGTTGTCTCAGATCAAACAGTTAATTGGTTCTAGAGGATACATCGTTGGATTTGATGGAAAACTATGTAGATTGCCAATCTTGAACTCTTATAATGAAGGATTAAGCTTAATTCAATTCTTTTATTGTACATTTTCATCGAGAAGAGGATTGATCGATACAACGTTGAAAACTGCAAGCTCCGGTTATTTCACAAGAAAACTTGTTGAATCAACGAGAGAATGGATAATAAGTGAAGATGATTGTGATACCGATACAGGTTTACATGTTAAACCGATCATAAATTTTGAATTTATTAAGAACAGATTGATTGGAAGATTTATAGCTAAACCGATATTAATAAATAAAAAAATAATTATAAAGAGGAATGAACTAATTACTGAATATAATATTTGTAATATATTAATGAATTGTAATGGTGGTTTATGGATCAGATCTCCGTTGACATGTCAAGCAAGACTTGGTATCTGTAAACGTTGTTATGGGATAGAATTGGGTAGTGGAAATATAGCACAATATGGTGATTCTGTTGGTGTTTTGGCAGCTCAATCGATTAGTGAACCCGGAACCCAACTTACATTAAGAACATTCCATGGATTAACAAATGGTGAAGATAAAACTCATAGAGAGGTAATAGAGAACTGTTTAATATCACCATTTTCAGGAATTGTTAAGATCAAAGATGTTACGTGTATTGTATCAAAATCAGATGATATAATTGTTGTTAATTCTAATAGTGTATTATCAATTGTTAAAAATGGTATTGAACTTTGAAAATATAAACTATTAAGAGGTACTCACTTGTTAGTATCGAACAATAAGTACGTTGAAGCCGAAGAAATATTATGTTTTAACTGTATTAAGTCAAAAAATTTATTGAGTTTAGTTAGTGGTATTTTATTCTTTGAAAACTTAGTGTATTACTTAAATATTAAGAAACAAACCCACAATATAACTAAAAAAATAATAACTAATATTAAACCCGATGTTATAAGAAAAGAAATGTCATTGATTGGTTTGGATGTTGGAAGAAAGAAACGGTTACATTATGTTTCCGTTAATAGTAGGAATAAATTTATAATAAATCCTAATGAGAAAATAAATTTATTTGATGGGATCTTAGAAGTCTCGATTGAAGATGAAGATGAAGATGAAGATGAAAATGACATGGCATTGACTGAGGGTTTTGAAAGATTATCGAAGTTATTTGATAACAGCATTGATGATGATAACATTTCAATCATTAGTCCAATAGCTGGGTTATTGAAACATGGAACTGATAGTAATGGAAACAGATCATTCATTATTGATCCGAAAAAAATCAACGAATATCCTGTTGTTTATTCTGATTTAGATGTTAAACTTTTTATTAAAGAAAATAAGATGATAAAACAAGGACAAATCATTTTACATGGAGATCATGATTTGTCGAATTATGCTGAAGTATATGGGTTCAATGATCTTTTTAATTATTTTATTAGTATTGTTCAAGAAATATATGGTAACCAAGGAGTTAATGTTAACAGTAAACACATTGAAATGGTTTTGAGGCAAATGACTAACACAGTAAGTATATCCAATCCAGGTAATTCACTCCTGAAGGTTGGATGTTGTTATAATTGACAAGATGTTTCTAGAATTAATAATTATATTAAGATATTAAGAGGAAAGATGGTAATAGGTGATAGACAGATTGTTGGAATAACAAATGCATGTGTAAATCTAAAATCTATACTATCCGCTATCTCCTTCCAAGGAGCAATAAAATCAGTAATAAAAGCTATAATATCTAATAACAACTATGAAATATCCATGATAAAAGATAAGATTATGTTAGGTAAGGTACCATTGGTTGGTACGGGATTTATAAACGAACATAGGTTGATTGAAAGTAAATTGTTAAATAAAAGCGATCCTGTTAATAGAAAGATCTAGGTATAAAATAGTTAGAGAATTGGATAGGTTCCTTCGGATGAAATATGAATTCTATCTAATAAATTCTTTGATTAAACAATGAGTGTTTTAATTAAATATGTATTAGTTAGAGGACGAGTAAGGCAAAGAAATCGTTTAGTGTCAACGATGGGATATTATATGTTATATGTTAGAGATAGAATTATACAATCAATAATTACTACTCCATGCTAATTATTAGATGTTGGTACATTAAAGAGATTTGATAGGGATAAAGACTTTAATTTAAATTAAAATGTATATATGTAAATATATATAAATAGACTAAGAGCATCATGAATTGTACTACGAAATGGAAATAATATCAATAAACGAGAAGTAACATCATACAAAATTTATGAGATTGATAACAACCTGTTATATCTTGATTTAATGTTTTAAAAGAATTCATTGATGTTTTTTAATGTTGTTATTCATATTTATGATCTGCATATTTAATGACAACAAACAAAAAAGAGATATGTATGATATCAGCTAATGTATAGATAAGTTATTGGTAATGTTGTTATATACAAAGATAATATTAATTTAATATCAAGCTATAAGTTTAATATCTTTCATGAAGTTAGAAATATTATATGCAGTTATTAATATGTTGGTTACTGATGTTGGTTTGTTATGTTTGGTTGTTTATTGATAAAAAATGTAGGTAATCATTTAGAGTATTAATACTGATTAAGTTTAAAGAGAAATATGATAGGTATTTATGTTATAAATTTAGTATATGTTTTATATACTTATTAGGTAGTTATCCGATGATAACATCGAATTGATTGGTAAAGTTTCTATTAAAGTAATAAATTGTTAAAATATAAGAAATTTGAATCTTGAGATGTATTATATGCGTTTTATATCATTAGATACTTAAATCTATAATTGTATCGATGTGTAGATGGTTGTTATGCATGAAGCTATCAAGAAATTAATTTCTTTTATATAATACTAAAACAGCAATATAGCTTTACTAATTATATTAAAGGATAATATTTTTTATATAAAATCTATCACTGATAATGATTAATCGAAATAATACAATTTATCAAATAATTTGATCAATTATCATAATTAGTTAAAGTATTCTTTATGTGGCCATTAGATTTATATCTTTATTTTATTATTAATTATCAATTATTAATACAACATCCATGATCGATATTTGATGTTAGTAATGTGTATACATGTTGTTAATGTGTTTGGATCTTTTCAAAATAATAAAGGTAGTTGGTATATTTTGCTTGATTTACCGATTGTAGTTAACTATTATTAAATCAATTTTTAATTTATAGTTTAATTATTAATTTTTAATTATTTATTTGATTAGTATGTAAGTTATTATCAGGTTTTTGTGTTGGTTGGAAT